>JAAZYJ010000365.1 GCA_014239715.1 Flavobacteriales bacterium | reverse complement strand
TGTTCATGAAGAACTTCCAGGTACCGCCATATCCCAATGCATTTGCAGTATCCTTCAGACTGAAATCTGTTTTACCGTACCCTTCTCGTTTGAATGTAAAAACGGCATTAGGCCCACACTCAATCTCTCCATTGGTCATCCGTGTAAAATGGACTCCTAAAAAAGGAAACTCCGGATTGGGAACCGGATAAATTAAATTTCTGACCATGTGTTTGGCTTGATCCGTTAGCTCATAATAATCTCCTCGAAAACCAATCACTTTCTCTTTCAAAGGAACTTCATCTTTTCTAGCCAATCGGTCCGCCTGAAGGCCTCCGCAAAAGATCATTCTCCTTGCAATGAACTTTGAATTTCCGGTTACAATTGTAGTACGATCATCCATGGTTTCAAAAGACAAGGCTTCTTCACCAAGGACAATTCTGCTTTCGCTGTTTTTCGCGTTGGCAATTTCTGCAAGTTTGGCTGTAGTTCCTCTGAAATCTATAATCCCCGTGCACGGCACCCAAATGCCCCCGATGGACTTTACATGAGGCTCAATTTCTTTAACTTTTTCTGAATCTATCTTTTCTATGCCTTCCGTATTATTGGCTAATCCATTCTGAAATATCTTATCCATAAAAGGCAGCTCTGATTCTTCCACGGCAGCCACCACTTTCCCGCAAACATCGTGTGCTATGCCGTGCTCTTTTGCAAACGCTACCAATTCATGTCTACCTTTAACACAGTTCTTTGCTTTGAGAGAGCCGGGAGTATAGTACAAACCCGAATGAATTACCCCTGAATTATGACCTGTTTGATGATCAGCGAGAATATCTTCTTTTTCCAATAGAATGATCTTAAGCTCGGGAAAGGCAGTCTGTAGTTTATAAAATGTTGCGGCCCCTACAATGCCACCTCCAATTATCGCAAAATCATAAACGTGCTCTTCTGACATCAATTGAAACGTTTGCGGCGAAGGTAAGTAGGAAATGATGAAATGTAAAACTATGCGGACTCTATCTCTTGCTTAGGTACAGTCAACAATATGACCAATCCGATCACAAAGAATACCACAAGAGCTACGATTGAGTTCCTCATACTCCCGGTTAGCTGTTCGATGAATCCATAAGATGCCATTCCTATTACTATACCCAGTTTTTCTGCAACATCAAAAAAAGAGAAAAATGACGATGTATCCAAAGTATCTTCAGGCAGGAACTTAGAATAGGTTGATCGTGATAAAGACTGTATTCCTCCCATAACCAATCCAACAAATCCTGCGATACAATAAAACTGAATCGGGGTGTGCACCACAAACGCAGACAAACAAAGAATTATCCACAGAACAATGACCACCTTTAATGCATTCAGGTTCCCGATCCTATCGGATAGTCTGGACAGCAAAATTGCCCCCGGAATTGCGATGAGCTGTATTAGTAAAACAGCAATGATTAGGCCCATTGTACCATCTCCTTCAGGCCAGTCAATTTCCTTTTTCCCGAAATAGATAGCCATGATCATAATGGTCTGAATAGCCATACTATACACAAAGAAGCTGGCCAGGTATCTTTTTAATCGCTTTGTTCGTTTTACCTGATTGAAAACTTTTTTGAGCTCCCTGAACCCTTTCCAGATCACCCCCTTTTCCCGGACCGGCTTTACAGCTGCTTCAGGCAATCTAGGGTACGTGATATGGCTAAAGCCTATCCACCATAATCCGGTGAGTATGAAGCAAACCCTGCTGGCCCATTCTTGGTTTTCATCCGGCTGCATCAACACGAAAACCAAACAAACCACCATCAGAATGACACTTCCGAAATACCCCATTGAAAATCCTTTGGCAGATAATCGATCGTGTTCTTCAACCGGTGCGATCTCCGGCAAATATGCATTGTAAAATACAAGACTACTCCAAAAGCCAATTCCAGCTATGGCAAAGATGGCCATGCTCCATTCTATGTGTAGTTTATCAAAAAAATAAAGGCCCATACAACCGATCGCACCGAGGTAACAGAAAAACCTTAAAAACGATTTTTTCTTTCCGGAATAATCAGCAACTCCCGAAAGCAAAGGCAGCAAAATACATAACAGCAAAAAATAAGCTGCACTGACAATTGAGACAAGCGCAGTATTGATCATGTCCCACCCAAAGAACTCAATATAATTGACTTCCGTACCACCAATATTCCGCACCTCGTCAACTGCATAACCCTCATAAAAGATGGGGAATATTGCGGTAGTTATTACAAGTGGATAGACAGAATTTGCCCAATCGTAAAAGGCCCAGGCATTCTGCGTTTTCTTGTTATATCCCCTGACTGTGGAAGTCTGACTTTCCGACAGGGAATCCGAATTCTTCATAGTAGAGACTTGTTACTCCAAACATAGTGAAAATAAAAAAGCCCCGTTTACTAACGAGGCTTTTGAAGATCCTTGATTTCGTGTCATTTAATGATAAAATCTACCATCCTGTTCTGGGCTTTTTGATATTCTTCTGTACCCTCATTTGACAGTGCATCTTTTCCCTTACCGACAACCTCCATTCGATCAGCTGAGACTCCATTTTCGATAAGATAGGCCTTGATCTTTTCAGCTCTTTTCAGGTCCAGCCCTTTGAGATATTCGTTTTTCTCAATAAAGCCAGCTTCTTCTACACCATAGTGGCCTTGAACGATCAGATTGAGACCCTTTCCTTTTTCACTTACAAGAAGTTCAACCAGGTGTTTAAGGTCGATACTCATTGATTCATCTATGTTGTACTTTACCCAATCAAAATAAATAGTTGAATATTTAACCTGATCTGCTATAGACATTCCACCTTCCGCGGTTACCTGTTTGTGAAAGAGTATTCGATCCTTTTCTTCGACTTTTTTGATACAATCGCAATCCTCAGCATTATCCAATACAAATAGCTCTACCTGGTCCACGTAATAATATGCTACAGGAATCTGCTGTCCCATCAGATCAGTCGGTTTCTTCAGTTTTTTAAACTTACATTCCTTAAAGTTGTAGAAATTTCCAATGATCAAGAACTTTTCTTTACCGCTCGCGGTAAATACATTACAGACCGTTTCCCAGTTAAAACGAGCATCAAATGTATTGTTCTCCGGATGCTTCACTACTTTGTTCTTATCTTTCTCCGAATCGAAAATAATATCAGCTTTCCCTTCGACCTCAAACCTTTTCTGTGTTATATATCCACCAATATTATTCGAGGAATATTTGGACTTATCAGCCAAAGAAACATTGAATTTTAAGCAATATTGGGTTCCTTTTTTAAGTGCTCCCAACAATTCCGTTTGCAAATATGTTCTCGGTTCCTTGTTATTATAGCTTAAAGCAACTATTCCTGCATAATTCTCTCCGTCATACGGAGTCTCTTTACCATACACATTCTTAGGGGTACCGACAAGCTCTTTTACCTTGGACGAAAATAAGTCAGCAGACAATTCTGTAGGAGATTCCCAATTTGTTGCTACTGAGATCTGCTTTTGCTTCTTCAGCTTACCCTTCAAGCTTTCAAAGCTAGGGTTGATCACCAAATTATTGTCGTCTTGAGCAAAGGAGCTTCCGATGGAAATTAACAATGCAACTATTACAATTCGTTTCATTTTAATTGTGTTTAAATTCTTTTACTGTATCAATAAAGCACTTTACCTTATCAGGATGCGTATCCGGATAAACTCCATGACCCAGATTGGCTATGTGTTTATTCGGCCCAAAGCTAGTAAGCATTTTCTTCGTTTCCAATTCAATAGCTTTAAAATCAGAATATAACGCACAAGGGTCCAAATTACCCTGAAGGGTTTTATCAGGCCCTATCAGCATTCGTGATTCCTGAACGTTCATATTCCAGTCCAATCCGATCGTATTGCATTTTAAGTCTCCCATTTCTTTTCTCGACCCATATGCCCCTCTTGCAAAAACAGTAATCGGCACCTCAGTGATCGCATCGCATATCTCTGATACATATTTCATTCCAAACTCTGCATATTGTTGCTGTGTGAGTATTCCTGCCCACGAATCGAATAGCTGGACCATATCCACGCCTGCTTCTATTTGCGCTTTTAAATAGGCTATTGTTGACTTCGTAATTTTATCTAATAGCTGATGACTCATAACACCATCCGAGTAAAGCATTTTTTTTGCTTTGCTGAAAGTCTTAGAACCTTGTCCTTCGATCATATATGAGAAAATTGTCCATGGTGCTCCGGCAAAGCCAATGAGAGGAACCCGACCGGCCAATTCTCTTTTCACCAGCTTAATCGCCTCCAAAACATACCCCAAATGTTCAGTAGGATCAGGTATAAGCAAAGAGTTGACATCCTTTTCAGTTTGAATGGTATTTTCAAACCAAGGCCCTTTTTTTTCGATCATCTGATATTCCAACCCCATGGCTTCAGGAATGACAAGAATATCAGAAAATAGAATTGCTGCATCCACACCAAGTAAGTCAACAGGTTGGATCGTAACTTCTGCTGCCAATTCCGGTGTTTCCACCAGCTCTTTGAATCCCGAGATACTGTTTCTGATCGCCCTGTATTCAGGCAATATTCTCCCGGCTTGTCGCATCAGCCAGACCGGAGTTCTTTCAACCTTTTCTCCTCGAGCGGCCCGTAGAATAAGATCATTTTTAAATCTCATGGGCGCAAAGGTAATAGTTCGACATTGTCCTTTGTCATAATTATGTATAAATGACGATATTTGGTCATGCGAGTGTTGATATGTTTCGTTTTGATGTGCATTATTTCTCTGAGCACGGTTGCCCAAGATGAGACTTTCCCGGAATCCAAAATGGCCGTAGTTATTTTGTGGCACAATGAACAAATTATTGGACAAGTGTTGGAAAACTCTGACACGACATTGTTGCTATTGCTGGGTGGGAATGTAAAACAAGAATTCGAAAAATCGAACATTCGTTTCTACAAGATTCTGGATGAAAATGACTTTATAATCAAAAGAAAATATATATTTCCAACCTCTGCAAAAACGGGTTATTTCTTAACAACAAGTGCGTTTACCCTTGGTGACGCTGGACTTTCAATTAATGGTCCTTATTTAACCTATACTGACGCACAAGTTCGACTATCTAAAAATATGGATGTGGGGTTTGGCAGTATTCTGGGAGCCCCATTAACGACATCTTTCAAAGCAAAATTCAGCATTGGATCTACCATCCATATAGGCGTTAAAACGTATGCTTCATGGGCCAGTTATTTCGATGTTTATTCAAGTATGGTTGCCGGGCAAGCTCTATTCACAACAGGGAACAGAGAGCGGAATATCACATTCGGACCCGGAATTGGTATGCTCAGAATAGATGGAGATAATATCGGCTTTTTGTTTTCAACATTTGGTTTGAAATCCAGGATATCACAAAAACTCTCAATCGTGGCAGAAGGTATGTTTGGTAAGCAGACGCAATCCAGGTCTCAATTTTTGGGAGTTTTTACAGGGATGGGGGGAGTTCAATATCATCTTGGGCAGCGAAATGTCTGGAGCTGGGGTATAGGTGTTTCGGGCATTCAATCGATCCAATATAACTTCTGGGGAATCCCGACTTCTGATAATCAGTTGATCCCCATGTTCTACTATGGATTCCGAAAAATATTTGGGTCAAAGAAATAAACGTTGTATTGTAGATAATCCTTGATCAATATTTCTGATCGTACCGGTTGTTTGATTACATTTATAACAAAGCAGGTTATGCCTTACAAGGAAAAAGAAATAACAAAGTTGTATTACACCATGGGTGATGTTGCCTCAATGCTGCGTGTGAACCATTCTTTGATCCGTTTTTGGGAAAAGGAGTTTGATGTCCTGAAACCAAAAAAAAATAAAAAAGGAAACCGCCTGTTTTCGGCAAAAGATGTGGAAAATTTAAAGTTGATCTATCACCTGGTTAAAGAACGCGGTTACACATTGGAAGGGGCAAGAAAGAGATTAAAAGGAAATCCGGATGACCTGGACCACAACATGGAAATTGTGGATAGGCTTAAGGGAATTAAGGCTTATTTGCTTGAATTGAAGCAGCATCTGTGATCATTATCTCTGCCATTTTGTGTTTCTGACACCAAATCTAGAACGGTTGAAAATTCATTTTTTGTCACTTAAAAGCTTAATTATTTCTTGAAAAAGTCAAAATGGCAGATAATGTGGATTGGCTCGGGATTTGATTTATCTTTGGCAAATTAAATTATTTCAATGGTTTTTATTACTCGTCGAGAACGATTCAGTGCAGCCCATAAGCTATGGAATACGGAATGGGATGATCAGAAAAACTTCGATACTTTCGGGAAGTGTGCTAACCCGAACTGGCACGGACATAACTACGAGCTCTTGGTAACGGTTAAGGGAAACATCAACCCCAAAACGGGTTTTGTTGCCGACCTAAAAGAGATCGGAAAAATTGTACGGGAAAGAGTCGTGACAAAACTGGATCACAAAAATGTGAATCTTGATTGCGACTTTATGAAGGGGAAAATTGCTTCTACCGAGGTCTTGGCAATGGAAATATGGAATCAGATCAAATCAGACATCGATGCGCTTGAATGCGAGCTGCACTGTATCAAAATAATCGAAACCGAAAATCAGTATGTAGAGTATTTCGGATAAAAATTAAGTTATGGGTGTATTAGATAAAAAAAGTTCAAATCCAATGTTCAAGGAAGCAGTTCTGAAAAGGCTGGATGGTATTGATTCCGGAACAATGAGCGTTAATGGTACAATTACCAAAACAATATGGCTATTGTTAATTACTGTTGTAACCGCTGCATGTAGCTGGCAGTTCATGTTAAGTATGGGCAGTGCATTGTACCCGGTTCTTTTTATTAGTCTAATTGCTGGAGTAATTCTCTTTTATTACACAATAAAGAATCCCAATAACGCTCATATTACCGCTCCGATTTATGCGGTAATTGAAGGCCTATTTGTTGGAGTGGTGACAGCTATTTTTGGTTCCATGTATGACGGAATCGTAGCCAATGCAATTATTTTAACCTTCGCAACAATGGGCATGATGATATTGATTTATGTAACTAAAATCATCAAAGTAACAGAGAAATTTAAGGCCATAATGACCATGGCAATTGGCGCCATCTTTATTTTATATATGGCAACTTGGGTTCTTGGATTTTTTGGAGTTTCCCTACCATTTATGCACGACAGCTCTCCACTTGGAATAGGGCTTAATATCGCAATCATCGTTATCGCAGCACTTAGTTTCTTGTTAGATTTTGACATGATCGACAAGAACATTCAAGCTCGTGCACCTAAGAAAATGGAATGGATTGGCTCGATGGCACTGCTGGCTACTATAGTTTGGCTGTACATAGAATTTCTTAGATTATTAGCACGTCTTAACGATTAATCTAACTACTTGAATAAATGAAAGCATACGTATTCCCGGGACAGGGATCACAATTTGTTGGAATGGGCAAGGATCTCTACGATTCTGTCCCGGAGGCAAAAGAGCTGTTTGAAAAAGCAAATGACATTTTAGGATTCAGAATCACGGACACCATGTTTGAGGGAAGTGAGGAGGACCTGAAACAAACAAAGGTTACTCAGCCCGCAGTTTTTCTTCACTCGGTGATTCTTGCGAAGTCACTTTCTGATTTTAACCCAAAAATGGTTGCAGGACACTCTCTAGGTGAGATCTCCGCACTGGTGGCTGCTCAAGCTCTGGGTTTTGAAGATGGATTAAAATTAGTGTCGGCCCGTGCCATGGCCATGCAAAAAGCATGTGAAGCTGAACCCTCTACAATGGCCGCTATTCTTGGGCTTGAGGACGAAATAGTTGAGCGAATCTGTGGAGAAACTGATGGTGTTGTGGTGGCAGCCAACTACAACTGCCCGGGTCAGCTGGTTATTTCCGGTGCTGTACCAGCTGTGGAAGATGCTTGCGCTAAACTGACGGAAGCAGGGGCAATTAGAGCCATAGTGCTTCCTGTTGGCGGAGCATTTCATTCACCTTTGATGGAACCGGCCCGAGCGGAGCTGGCAGAAGCAATTGAAACCACAAGTTTCAATTCACCTGTTTGCCCTATCTACCAAAACGTGACAGCTGCAGCTGTTTCTGATCCGGACGAAATAAAGGCCAATCTAATTGCGCAGCTTACCGCTCCCGTTAAATGGACCCAGATCATGCGAAATATGATCGGTGCAGGATGCACTTCAGCCATTGAAGTAGGGCCGGGGAGAGCATTACAGGGGATGTTCAAAAAGATCGATCGGAAATTTCCCATGTCAAATGCTGCAGCAGACCGAATGCAGCAATAGGCTATAATTCTTTGTTTATAAGCCCCGGCAGCTCAATGGCCATGTGCAGATAAGGTCTGGTTCTCGCTGTTTCCATCAATTCAATATGACCGATATGATGACAGTCAGAACCCAATAGGTCAACAAGTCCTTCATCGATCAATTTCTCTCCAGCGGCGCGCACTTCAGGGCCATAAAACCCGGTAAGAGAATTGATATTAAGTTGTATACATACCCCACGGTCTTTAAGGTCAACGATTTTCTGAAAATCAGCAAACCAAAAAGGGTAACGCTCAGCATGAGCCAAGATCGGTTTATACCCATTTGTTTGCATTTCAAAAATAGCTCTTCCAAGATTTGGGGGTTCCATTAGAAACGGTAACTCAAACAAAACGTAATTATCACCAAAAGTCAGCAGCTCTTTACTTTTTATCTTCGGTTCAAAATCAGCATCCAGGTTGTATTCGGCGGCAGCCTCAACCTCAACCTGAATATTTTCATCTACAATGGCCTTTTTAAGCTCGGCAAGCCCACCTAATATGATCTCGGGAGTGTTCCTGTAATAATCGCTCATCACATGTGGTGTCGTGATGACTTTTTTGTACCCAAAGGAAGACATCGCGCGAATCATATCTAACGCATCATCTATATTTTTGGCTCCGTCATCGATCCCCGGAATAAAATGTGAATGAACATCTGTTCTTAAAACAGATAGATCACATGGTTCCAATTCGATTTCTTTCTTTTTAAAAAGCTTCCCGAATAAAGACATTATCGGTTTTGGTATTGATTCAAGTAATAACTTTTATAGTCACCTGATGTTACGTCATCCATCCATTCTTGGTTACTCAAATACCAGTCTATTGTTAAAGAAAGTCCCTCTTCAAATTGAATCGACGGTTTCCAGCCAAGTTGTTCTTCAATCTTACTTGAATCAATAGCATATCTAAGGTCATGTCCGGCTCTGTCTTTAACAAACGTGATCAATTTTCTTGATTCCCCTTTGTTTCGACCCAGTTTATCATCCATCTGATCACAAAGCAGGTTCACCAGATCAATATTCTTCCATTCATTAACGCCTCCGATATTATACGTCTCACCCAGGATTCCCTTGTGAAAAATCGTATCAATGGCACGTGCATGATCGTCCACCCACAACCAATCCCGAACATTTAAACCCTCTCCATATACCGGCAAAGGCAGTTCTTTTTTGATATTATTGATTAGCAATGGTATCAGTTTTTCCGGGAACTGATTTGCCCCATAATTGTTAGAACAATTCGATATTTTAACAGGCAAATTATAGGTGTGAAAATAGGCTCTTACAATATGGTCAGAACTAGCTTTTGAAGCAGAATAAGGACTTCTTGGATCGTATGGCGTTTCTTCTGTGAACAACCCTTCATTACCAAGAGAACCATACACCTCATCAGTTGAGATATGGTAAAAACATTTATTCTCAAACTGACCTTCCCAGAAGGTTCGAGCGGCATTTAACAAATGAACCGTTCCAATAATGTTCGTCATGATAAAACCAGTTGGGTCTGATATTGATCTGTCCACATGCGACTCTGCCGCTAAATGAATTACCGAATCAATAGAATGTTCGGAAAATATTCTGTCCAAATCTACTCTATCCCGGATATCAGCTTTTTCAAAAACGTAATTTGACCTACCTTCAATATCACTCAAGTTTGCCAGGTTCCCAGCATAGGTTAGTGCGTCAAGATTCACAATTTTACAGTCGGAATATTTGTTTACGAAAAGTCGAACAACGTGTGAGCCGATAAACCCGGCTCCTCCCGTAATAAGTATCGACTTTTTATATTCCATCAAAGACTCCAATATTCCAGCTTCTCACTATTGGCCATATTCTTAAACCCGCCTTTAATATCGACGAAAACTCCTCCTTTTGGCATCAGGTCTTCAAAATATGATTGTGGCAGCTCGTTATACTGGCTATGATTTACTGCCACAATTACCGCATCATATGGCCCATTCGGGTCATTTTTAGTTTTATAGCCGTATTCTTGATTTACTTCGGCAGGGTCTGCGTAGGGATCGATCACATCAACAGTTATGGAAAATGACTCTATTTCTCGTATTACATCAATCACTTTTGAATTTCTAATATCAGAGACATCTTCTTTAAAAGTCGCTCCCATGATCAGCACCTTTGAGTCCATGACCCTTTTACCCTGAGCGATAATCTTTTTAACCGTTTGTTTTCCAACGTAAAAACCCATCGAGTCATTTACATATCTCCCTGAGTTTATGATCTTGGCATGATAACCCGTTTGTTTCGCTTTGTGGGTCAAATAATAAGGATCTACGCCAATGCAGTGCCCGCCTACCAAGCCCGGAAAAAACTTCAGAAAATTCCATTTTGTACCCGCTGCAGTTAGCACATCATAGGTATTTATACCCAATCTGTTAAATATAATCGACAACTCATTCACTAAGGCAATATTTACATCTCTTTGTGTATTCTCGATGATCTTTGCCGCTTCGGCCACCATGATACTTGATGCCCTGTGCACGCCTGCTTCTACCACCAATTCATATGTCTTGGCAATGTTTTCCGCAGAGACTTCACAAGACCCGGATGAAACTTTAACGATAGATGACAATGTATGCTCTTTATCTCCCGGATTAATACGTTCCGGGGAATACCCCACCTTAAAATCCTCATTGTACTTCAGTCCTGATAATTCTTCCAATACAGGAACACAGTCTTCTTCTGTACATCCCGGGTATACGGTAGACTCATAAACCACATAATCTCCCTTTGAAAGTACCTTTCCAACAGTTTTTGACGCACCTATTAAAGGTTTGAGATCGGGCAGGTTAGAATCGTCTATTGGAGTCGGAACTGCGATTATAAAAAAGGAAACATCTTTCAAATCCTCAGGGTCTGCGGTGAAATATATGTCGGTTCCTTCAAACTCCGATGCATCCAATTCTTTAGATGGGTCGATGTTCTTCCTCATTAAATCAACCCGTTCCTGATTGATGTCAAACCCTACCACTTTTAATCTTTTAGCAAACTCCAATGCAATTGGCAAGCCTACATAACCCAGCCCGATTACGCCAAGTTTAACTTCTTTAGCAACTAACTTATTATACATATCCATGTTCATCTCTAACTTGATATATTCTTTCTATTATCTCAACCACTTTAAGCCCTTCCAATGCGTTGGTCGTTGCTGTGGTTCTTCCTTTTAAAGTGTCTACTACATTTTTAATAATGTAATGATGATTGGCAGCGCTGCCTTTATATGCCCCATAATCATTGGCCGGATTTGACGGTGCAAGCTCAGGCATTTGATACCCTTCGATATTACAAACCTCTACTTCATTCATATATTGCCCGCCGATCTTGACACTTCCTTTACTTCCAACGATCGTCATTGAGCTCTCCAGGTTAGCCCCCCACACGGAGGTGGAATAATTAAGACATCCTATTCCGCCATTAACAAAATCAAATGTTACTAATCCCGTATCCTCAAAATCTGTCAAGTCCTGGTGACTAAAGTCCCTGAACTTTCCCTGGATATTGTCTATATCTCCAAAAAGCCAGTACATCATGTCCAAAAAGTGTGAAAACTGTGTGAACAGTGTCCCTCCATCTAATTTCTGATTTCCTTTCCATCCGCCTTTTTTATAATAACGTTCATCACGGTTCCAGTAACAGTTAAGCTGTACACTGAAAATATCTCCCAAAACACGATTTTCAATGACGTTTTTTATCCATACGGATGGGGGCGAATATCGATTCTGCATTACACAGAAAAAATGTTTGTTCGCTTTTAATGCTTTGTAGATCACCGATTCACATTTCGCTTTCGAAAGTCCCATTGGTTTTTCACAAACGACGTGTTTTCCCGCGTCCAAAATAAGGCTGGCCTGATCTGAATGCAATCCATTTGGTGTGCAAACACAAACAACATCTACATTGCTATTTTCCAGCATATCCTGAACAGATCCATAGAATTGTGCAGAAGCGAACCCTTCAATACCCAAATCGCTTTGGTCTTTAATGTCACAAAGAGCAACAAGTTCTGACTCCTCATTTCGAAGAATCATTTCGGCGTGTCTTTTACCGATATGTCCACAGCCAATTACTGCAAATCCGATCTTACCCATTTATTTTAATTACGTTATTTTCAGTCATCCTGTACTTCTCATCACTTTCAGAACAAGTTGCCTCTCCATTTTCATCAAATATCAGTCTATGGCCATATTCGCTGACCCAACCTATCTGTTTACCCGGGTTACCAACATAGAGCGCATATGGTGGCACATCTTTCGTTACCACCGCACCTGCACCGATCAAAGCGAATTCACCAATGTGATTACCACATATCACAGTAGCATTAGCTCCAATTGTTGCCCCACGCTTAACCAAAGTTTTTTCATATTGTTCTCTTCTAACAATGGCACTTCTGGGGTTTGTAATATTCGTGAATACCATTGACGGTCCTAAAAACACATCATCCTCGCACTCAACACCGGTATAGATCGATACATTGTTTTGAACCTTTACATTGGCACCCAATATTACGTTGGGAGAAACCACCACATTCTGGCCCAAATTACACCCTTCACCAATCCTACAATTCGGCATAACATGCGAAAAATGCCAGATCTTGGTTCCATCACCAATCTCGCATCCATCATCAATTACAGCCGTTTCGTGGGCAAAGTAGCTCATTATTTTTTTATGTATTCCTTAAAGTTATTGTGTTCTTTTTTATAGAGGTCTTCATCGGGCAATGACTTAAAATAATCATAGGTGATTTTAAGCCCCTCTGCTCGTTTGATCTTAGGCTCCCAATCAAGCAGCTTTTTTGCTTTATCAATATTCGGCTGCCTTTGTTTGGGATCATTAACCGGTAGATCCTGATAGATCACCTTTTGCTTAGTCCCTGTCAATTGAATGATCTCCTCTGCAAAATCACCAATGGTAATCTCATCCGGGTTCCCAATATTAACGGGGTCCGGGCAATCACTCATCAGCAATCGATAGATACCTTCTACTAGGTCATCTACATAGCAGAACGACCTGGTTTGGCTACCGTCACCAAAAATAGTCAGATCCTCACCTCTTAGCGCCTGACCGATAAAAGCCGGTAGAACACGGCCGTCATTCAGTCTCATTCTTGGCCCATATGTGTTGAATATCCTAACGATCCTTGTTTCTACCCCGTGATAGGTGTGATATGCCATGGTAATAGCCTCCTGGAAACGTTTGGCTTCATCATAAACCCCTCTTGGGCCAACCGGGTTCACATTCCCCCAATAATCTTCTGTTTGCGGATGCACTGTTGGATCTCCATAGACCTCTGACGTTGATGCAACAATTATCCTTGCGTTTTTCGCCTTTGCCAATCCTAAACAATTATGGGTTCCCAAAGACCCTACTTTAAGCGTCTGGATAGGAATTTTCAGATAGTCTATCGGACTTGCAGGAGAAGCAAAATGCAATATGTAATCCAGCTCCTCATCGATCGAAATATGCTCTGTAATGTCGTGGTTGACAAAATCGAAATTAGGTTTGTCGAGCAAATGATCCATATTGCTCATCCTCCCTGTGATCAAATTATCCATGCCCGTAACGTGAAATCCTTCTTTCACGAAACGCTCACAAAGGTGTGATCCTAAGAAGCCTGCTGCTCCGGTGATTAATACTCTTTTATTCAACTTTTCAATTATATCGTCCTCGAACAATTTTTCTTCCAATGCTCTCGTAATAAAATTCGTGATCTCTCATATTTGTCAGATCGTACAAATTTCTGCCATCAAAAATAACACTATCCTTGAGTGCACTTTTTATCTTCTCGAAATCAGGCGTCCTAAACACCGGCCATTCTGTAGCAATCAGCAATGCATCAGCATCGACCAGTGCTTCATATTGATTTGAGGAGTATTCAATAGCATCTCCCATTTTACTTTTCACATTATCCATAGCCTCCGGATCAAAAGCCTTTATTTTTGCGCCAGCTTCCAGCAGCTCTTCAATGATGTACAGTGAAGGCGCCTCTCTGATGTCGTCGGTATCAGGTTTAAAAGCCAACCCCCACAAGGCAAAAGTTTTTCCCTTCAAATCATCCTTGTAAAACTCTTTAACCTTCCTGACAAGTGTTTGTTTCTGCTTCTGATTGATATCCATTACAGACTGAATTATCCTGAAATCATACCCTTCCTCTTTGCCACACTTAACAAGGGCTTGAACATCTTTCGGGAAACAGCTTCCGCCATAACCAATTCCGGGAAAAAGGAACCTATTTCCAATTCTGGAATCGGAGCCTACTCCTTTTCTCACTGCATCAACATCTGCACCCACAAGCTCACAGAAATTTGCAATCTCGTTCATGAATGTGATCTTCGTCGCCAAAAAAGCATTTGCTGCGTATTTAGTAAGTTCAGCAGACCTTTCATCCATAAAATATATTGGATTGCCCTGTCTTACAAAGGGGCGATACAGTTTCTCAAGGATCGTCCTTGCCTTTGCCGACGAGGTGCCAATTACGACCCTATCCGGTTTTAAAAAATCATCTACTGCAAATCCTTCTCGCAAAAATTCCGGGTTAGAAACTACGTCGAAGTCTACCTGTGCCTTTTGCAATGCTGCTTCTCGAACTTTTTCTGCCGTACCAACCGGAACTGTACTTTTGTCAATTATGATCTTGTATTCGGTCATGATCTCACCCAGCTGCTCAGCAACTGAAAGAACGTAAGAAAGATCCGCTGACCCGTCTTCTCCGGGAGGAGTGGGAAGTGCTAAGAAGATGATTTGACTTTGGTCAACCGCCTCTTTAAGGTCCGTTGTAAACCGCAATCTTTTCTGTTGAATATTCCTTTCAAAAATGACATCAAGGTGCGGCTCATAGATGGGCACTTCGCCATTTCTCATCATCTCCACCTTTTTTTCATCAATGTCAACACAGATCACGTTGTTGCCTGTCTCAGCAAAGCATGTCCCTGTAACCAGTCCAACGTACCCTGTTCCTACAACAGCTATATTCATCCTTTAATAAATTCTATTACTGACTCTGTTATGTGTTCCAACTGTTCTTCTGTCAATTCAGTATGCATTGGCAAAGAAAAAACCCTTGTTGTTAACCAATCCGTCGTTGTCATGTCTGCACATTCTGTATCGAGCTGCGAAAACATTTCCTGCCGATGTGCCGGCACCGGATAGTAGATCATCGCAGGTATTTCTTTTTTAGCCAGATACTCAACCAGTGCGTCACGATCAACCTCATCAGACAACTTAATGGTATACTGATGAAAAACGTGATTACTTTGGCCACTCTTGTAAGGGGTCGTTATCTGATCTAATTCGGCGAACGCGCTGTCATAATAGGCAGCTGCCTTATTTCTTCTTTCAATGTAACCATCCAGCTCCCTTAATTTGATCCGGAGGATCGCTGCCTGTATTGAGTCCAACCTGGAGTTGCAACCTACCACATCGTGGTAATATCTTTTGCTCTGACCATGATTTGCCACCATTCTAATTTTTGATGCCAGATCATCATTATTTGTACATATAGCGCCCCCGTCTCCGTAGCACCCTAAATTCTTTGATGGGAAAAAGCTCGTACACCCAATATCACCAATTGTCCCTGTTTTAACAACAGAACCATTGTTTAACGAATAATCACAACCGATTGCCTGAGCGTTATCTTCAATTACAAAGAGCTTGTTAGTCCTTGCAATTTCCATAATGGCATTCATATCGCACGCTTGTCCATAAAGGTGAACCGGAACTATAGCTTTAGTTCTTGGAGTTATTGCATTTTCTATTGCCTGAGGGGAAATGTTGAAAGTGTTTGGGTCACAATCCACAAAAACAGGCTTCAGCCTTAACAGTCCGATGACTTCTGTTGTTGCAATGTATGTGTAAGATGGGGTAATTACCTCATCCCCAGGTTGCAGACCTAAAGCCATCATTGAAATCTGGAGGGCATCTGTTCCATTTGCGCATGGAATTACGTGCTTGACATTCAGATATTTTTCCAGATCCTGCTGAAAGCCTTTTACTTCAGGACCATTGATGAACTGTGCGGATTCCACAACATTCAGAATAGCTTTGTCTATTTCAGGTTTGATCTTTTGATACTGTTTCTTCAGATCGACCATTTGAATTTTACTCATGACTTCAGACATAATCTGCGAATATAGTGAATCGTTATACACTGAAAAGCGGAAATAATACGAATTACTTACAATTAATAATGAACTTTTCAGTTTCTTGGATGACGCAACATAGATCGTCGCTCATAAAATCTTACATTTGACCTGCAATGAAGCACGTTTGCATTCACTTTTTTGTGTTGATCATCTTAAGCTCTACCGGACTCGGTCAGGGGGTAAAAGACAGCTCTATTTTCTGCACACAGGTAGGTTTATCGTATGCGGCACAGCTGCCCGAAGGAGATCTCAAATCACGATTTGGCTGGAACTCAAATATTGGATTAAATGTGGATTTCAAGCTAGCCAGTAACTGGGTTGTTGGAGTCAATTCTCAATTTTTTTTCGGTGATCGAATAAAAGACACGAGCATGCTGGCAGATATGCTAACAAGTGATGGCAACATAATTAATCAAAACGGAGCCTATTCCAATGTATTGGCGTTCGAGCGCGGCTGGATCTTTACGGGTACCTTTGGCAAACTATTTCCCGTCATCGGACCAAACCCAAACAGCGGAATTTTGTTTAAGCTGGGCATTGGATTCATGCAGCACAAAGTCAGAATCGATGCTGAGCAAGACCTGGTTCCTCAATTCACCGGGGAATACAAGAAATTGTATGACAGATATACAAATGGAGTGGTTATCACCCAATTCCTGGGT
>JAAZYJ010000191.1 GCA_014239715.1 Flavobacteriales bacterium | reverse complement strand
TCCGGGTGATCTAGAAGATCCGGATGATCTAGAAGATCCGGATGATCTTGACGACCCGGACGATCTTGACGACCCGGACGATCTTGATGATGATCCACCACTATACCCTGAACTTTTCGAAGATGATCCACCTCTGTTGTATCCAGAGTTTCTTGAAGAAGAACCGCTATTGTTTTGTCCGGAGCTTCTTGACGAAGAACCAACATTGTATCCCGAATTACCGGTGGAAGGCCTAGTTGTGCTGTTGTAAACCGAATTGCGTGAAGTACCATTTCCATTCGTCCTAGAATTGCCAGTTACAGAACTAGAGCTCCTTGAAGTAGTCGGACGGTATCCGCTAGAACGACTTGCAGTACTTCTGCTGCCGTAATTTGGTGATGTACTTGTTCGTGCTGCTTTTGAAGTGCTAATTGACCTGTTGTTATTTGTAATTCTTGGGTTGCTCGACCATGGAGAAACCACAGCAACGTCCGGTTTGTTATTAGCAACCGTTTCTGTTCGAACAGGCTCCCGTACTATTGTCGTATTTCCAGGGTCACGTGAAATGGTACTTGTTGAATTCAATCTGCCGTTCCTTGAAGGTTTGACTGTTTGAAGTAGTGTACCATCTTCTTTTCCGGAATAGCTTTGTCTGTTCGTTTGGTTGGTGATCGTTCCTCCAGAGGTATTGTTCGCAAGCGAAACCCTTGGAGCAACAGATGAAAGCGTGTTATCATCGTATTGTCCAGAGCTAGTTCCATCGTAGGTGGATCCATTCTCAGAATTGCTTGATCCACCACCTGGGCGATGGCCATGATTAGATCCGCCTCCGTTATCCCAGGAGTATCCGTTTCCATTTCCATAATATCCGTTGTTACCCCAGCCCCAGCCGTTGTAGTTTGGGTTGCCATAACCCCATCCCCATCCGTTGTTGTATGAGTTACCGCCCCATGCATATGGAGAGCCATATCCATAGCCCCATCCGCTGTTGTATGGGTTGCCATAGCCCCAGCCATTATAATAAGGATTTGAATATCCATATCCCCAGTAATTTGAGCAACAATGGTTATTATACCCCCAATTCATTGTAAATGCTGGAGAGTATTGTCCATACCAGCTGTTCCAACCACCTGAGTAGTAAGGTCGCGAACATGACCAACAGTTGTTATTCCAATTGCCATAGCTGTAGTTGTTTGGCGAATTACCGTAGAAGTTGTTGACATAGGTATTTCCCTGAGCATCCGTTGTGTTCTTGTATTCAGGGTCGAAATATTCTTCTGTGTATAGCTCGTCTTCATAGTCTTCAACTTCCGCAGCTGCTATCACATCCACAACAGAATTGTCATAAATGTCGTCTTGGACAACACTTTTTTGAGTTGAACACGATGCAAGGAAAATTATGCAAATTAATGAGAGATGTGTGAACTTTTTCATAATCCTTCTATATTACGTTGTTAGACTTTATAAATTTACGTCGATTAATATAATGTCTGGCATTTATGCATTTTTATTATTCAACGAGTTAACATAAAATTAACAATTACCGTACCAAAAATTGAAAATGGGAAAAGGATTAACAAAAAGAGCTGAAAACTACTCTGAATGGTACAATCAGATCGTCTCAAAAGCAGACCTGGCTGAGAATTCAGGCGTCAGGGGCTGTATGGTCATTAAACCATACGGGTTTGCAATTTGGGAGAAAATGCAGGCTGAGCTGGATAGAATGTTCAAAGAAACCGGGCATCAAAATGCATATTTCCCGATTTTTATACCCAAATCATATTTCAGTAAGGAGGCAAGTCATGTAGATGGTTTTGCCAAGGAATGTGCAATCGTAACTCATTATCGGCTTAAAAATGCAGAAGATGGCCAAGGTGTTATTGTCGATCCAGAGGCAAAGCTTGAAGAGGAACTCATCGTCCGGCCTACCTCTGAAACCATTATTTGGGATACTTACAAAAAGTGGATCCAATCCTACAGAGATTTACCGATATTGGTTAATCAATGGGCAAACGTTGTACGCTGGGAGATGCGTACAAGACTCTTTTTAAGAACCTCAGAATTTTTGTGGCAAGAAGGGCACACAGCTCATGAAACAAAAGCAGAGGCTATAGCAGAAGCAGAACAAATGCTCGACGTATATGCGGAATTTGTAGAGAATTTCATGGCGGTTCCTGTTCTGAAAGGAACTAAAACGGAAAGTGAACGTTTCGCCGGGGCCTTGGAGACCTATTGCATCGAAGCTTTGATGCAGGATGGTAAGGCATTGCAAGCAGGAACATCTCATTTTCTTGGTCAGAATTTTGCAAAGGCATTCGATGTGAAATTCGCTACCAAAGATGGAGGGCAGGAATACGTCTGGGCAACGTCCTGGGGTGTTTCAACAAGACTAATGGGAGCCTTAATCATGACGCATTCGGATGATTATGGCTTAGTGTTACCACCAAATCTAGCACCAATACAGGTTGTTATCGTTCCCATTTACAAAACAGAAGAAGAACTGAACTCTATTTCTGAGTATGCCAACAGCCTTGCGTCAGAGTTGAAAGAAAAAGGTGTTTCGGTGAAGTATGACGATGATGACCAGAAAAGAGCGGGATGGAAGTTTGCGGAACATGAAATGAAAGGGGTGCCTATTCGACTTGCCGTAGGACCGAAAGATATTGAGAATGGTACTGTTGAGCTTTCAAGAAGGGATACTCCTGGAAAGGAAGGGAAGCGGCAGTTTTCGCAGGTTGGTTTGGGCGATGTGCTTATTGAAATGCTGGACAATATTCAAAAATCGTTGTTCGATCGTGCGAATGCCTATAGATCCGCACAAACTACCAGTGTTGATTCATATAAAGAATTCAAGCAAGTCCTTGACGAAAAAGGAGGTTTTATTCTAGCGCATTGGGATGGAACAGCAGAAACGGAAAATAAAATTAAAGAAGAAACTAAAGCGACGATCAGATGCCAATTGCTTGATGCTGAGGATGAGACAGGAAACTGTGTCTATTCAGGCAAGCCGTCGGCTAGGAGAGTAGTCTTTGCAATAGCGTATTAAATGGAAAACCCAACAGCACGAGAACTAATTTTTAATGAGCTTAAAGAGAAAGCAATTTTAAAGCAGGACGTTTACAACAACCTTAAGCTAAATTTTAAGGTAATGAAAACCGTTCTTAAAGAAATGGCGGACAATCTTAAAGATCGGATGCAAACGCAAGACGAAAGAGTTAAAATTGAATATCGGGAAAGAGGCGAGTATGAGGCGCATTTGCAATTTGCGGGAGATATATTGATCTTCCAGATGCATTCTAATGTTTTTCAGTTTGACCCCAGCAATTCACTCTGGAAAACATCTTACTTATCCGAAAACCCGAATAGAGGATTCTCCGGTATAATAAACGTGTATAATTTTTTGTCAGACTCATTCAAGTATAATCGATCCAATGATTCCGGATATATGATAGCGAGAATGTTTATCAATGCCGAAAATCACTTTATGGTGCAGGGAAAAAGACAGTTGGGTTTTATATACAACGACTTCATCAACATGACCATGTCTAAAGAAAATATGGAAAGAGTGATAGAGTCAGCCGTTTTATATGCGCTTGATTTCGACCTTTACACTCCCCCGTATGATAGAGTCCAAGAAATAACTGTATCTGAAATTAATTCAGCGAACGAAAATTTGAGTTTGAAGACCGGAAAAAGACTGGGCTTTGTTTTCCAGGCTGATTCTGATGAGGCGTAAAGCCACTGTTTCATATCAAAATAGGTTCAATTAAATAGGATAAATAACTATCTGGCGTTTGTTGAAAATGAAATTTATTATACATTTGCACTCCAAATCGAAATGGTCATGGCCATTTTGGTTGTATTAGGCCCGTTCGTCTAGGGGTTAGGACGCCAGGTTTTCATCCTGGAAACAGGGGTTCGATTCCCCTACGGGCTACATTTTTTATAAAATATTATGGCAAATCTTAAGAGTGCAATAAAAAGGATCAGATCTAACGAATCAAAAAAGGTTCGCAATAAGTATCAGCATAAATCTGCTCGTACAGCGATCAGGAGCCTTAGAGCGACAACTGACAAGAAAGCTGCGGAAGAATTACTTCCGCAGGTAATTAGAATGTTAGACAGGCTGGCAAAGACCAATGTGATTCACAAGAATAAAGCGGGAAATTTGAAGTCCAGCTTAACGAAGCACGTTAACAGCCTTTAGAGAGAATTATTTTTCACAATGAAGGTCTCCTCGAGTACTCGGGGGGACCTTTTTGCGTTTGAGACGTTGGTATGTCAACGAATTGGATGAAAAATTAATGAGATCTACTACAACAAACCTTGAGAAATTGAACATAAAACAATGGTCGGAAGAAGACCGACCTCGTGAGAAAATGCGCTCTAAAGGCAGAAGAGTACTGTCAAATGCCGAACTAATTGCAATATTAATAGGCTCAGGAAATAAAACAGAATCAGCGGTCGGATTAGCTAAACGTATTTTAGCTGATTTTGACAACGACCTGAATGCGCTCTCAAAACTCAACGAGCTAGAATTGATCAAATATAACGGGATAGGTGAGGCAAAAGCAATCGCAATTATTGCTGCCCTTGAGCTGGGCAGAAGGAGGATGGATCAGGATGCTAGCCCAAAAAGCAAGATTCGAACCAGTAGAGCCGCTTTTGAGGATGTGAAGTCACATTTCTTTGATCTTCCTCACGAAGAATTCTGGGTCATATGCCTGAATCGATCGAATATGGTAAGCTCAAAGTTTATGCTAAGTAAAGGTGGTGTATCAGGCACTATCGCAGATGTTAAGCTGATTTTCAAAAATGCACTTGAGCACACAGCATCCTCCATTATTGTATGCCACAACCATCCTTCGGGAAATTTGGATCCAAGTGACCAGGATAGGGCAATTACAGAAAAAATCCGGGCTGCAGGAAAAATATTGGACATAGGATTACTAGATCATCTGATCATTTCAGATAATAATTATTATAGTTTTGCAGACAACGGTTTGATATGATCAGAATTTTAACAATAGTGGGCGCAAGACCACAACTAATCAAGGCAGCTGCGATCAGCAGGGCAGTTAGAAGCAAATTTGCAGATAAGATCGAGGAGATTATTCTGCATACTGGCCAGCATTACGATGCAAACATGTCTGCAGTTTTTTTCGAAGAACTTTCCATTCCTGAGCCGCAGATCAATTTGGAGGTAGGTTCTGGGTCTCATGCAGTGCAGACAGCTAGAATGATGGAAGGAATTGAAAAAGCAATTTTGGATTACCAACCGAATGTGCTGCTCATCTATGGGGATACCAATTCTACATGTGCAGGTGCATTAGCGGCTGTGAAATTACATGTGCCGGTAGTCCATATTGAGGCCGGGTTGAGATCTTTCAATAAGAAGATGCCGGAAGAAGTCAATCGCATCGTTGCAGATCACTTGTCAACCTTGTTGTTTTCTCCCAATGAGGTAGGCTTGTTCAATCTGCAGCAAGAAGGCTTTGAGAAGGAGGCTCAACCTCCATATTCTGCAGATAACCCCAAAATTTACCAATGTGGGGACATTATGTATGACAATAGTCTGTACTTCTCAGAGTTGGCAGAAGACAAGGCTGAAATAAAGAACAGTACGGGGTTAGGTAATAACGATTATATTTTAGTGACCGTTCACAGGCCTTCAAATACTGATGAGGCAGAAAATCTGACGCAGATATTTGAAGCCCTATTGGAGCTAGCTGATAATGGCGAGGTTTTATTGATCCCGTTACACCCAAGAAC
>JAAZYJ010000169.1 GCA_014239715.1 Flavobacteriales bacterium | reverse complement strand
TCCTTGGCCAATTTCTTTGCATATCCTTTATTGTAGGCTCTCAAAAAATTGTTCATCTTGGATTCATCACAAAACACGCTCTTATCGTAAATGTAATTCGCATATGCTTCCACGTCACCGTTGTACTTTGTGTCGATCAATTGAAGTGATGGCGCCTCCAATTTATCGTCCATAAAATCACGATACATCTTAACCAGTGCTACAAACACTTTTTTATCCGTAGAAACATCGTAGTTTTTGAAGTAGTTTTTAACCCTTTGGAAATCCAGTCCTTTTCTATCAACAAAATCAGGCTGCACACTTATCATCTCAAAATTCTCATACTCCGCAAACGCTGATGAAAACCTCAAGATCTCCGGGCCCATATAATAAAGCTCGATAAACATTTCGCGAGCAAATGTGTAGGAGCGGATCTCAGCATACAGATTTTCAAAATCATCCAGCAGTGTTGCATACTCATTGTTATTCGCTGCTTTTTCACGAAAAGAACGCTCGAAATCCAATTTCTTTCCTAATGCGTCGTTTTCTTTCAAACCGATGTTCTGGCCGATCCATTTTTTGTACGAATTGGATATCCGTGATTGTTTGGCCGCGTATTTTATATAGTTCTTTTCGCTTGATTTCATTGTTGCATCAATGATGGAAAGGCTCTTCTCACGCATTTCGATCTTGCTGGGGTTTGATACATTCATAACATAGTCAAGAGCATAGGAAGTAAGATATTGATAGGTTCTTCCCGGAAAACCATAGACCATACAAAACTCTCCTTCCTTCATGTCATGAAGTGCTATCGGGAACACATGCTTTGGTCTGTAGGGTACATTTTCATCTGAAATGTCAGCGGGTTGATTGTCTTTATCGGCGTAAATTCTGAACATGGAGAAATCTCCTGTATGTCGAGGCCAGATCCAATTGTCTGTATCCCCACCAAATTTTCCGATCGAAGACGGTGGAGCGCCAACCAACCTAACATCTTTGAAGGTTTCGGTTACGATCATGTAGTATTCATTACCATAGAAAAAAGGCTTGATCTGTGCTTCATAGTGAGTTCCTTCAACCGCATTTTTCACAATGCTCATTATGTTGGCCTGCATGATCTGATCAGCGTTTGCACCATCTTTAATGCCTTCCAATACTTTCGAAGTTACATCCTCAATACGAACGATAAACGTCGCTGTCAGACTTTCATTTCTGAGCTCTTTGTCTCGCGACATGGCCCAAAACCCATCCTTTAAGTAGTTATGTTCTTCTGACGAATGCCTTTGGATCTGTCCGTACCCACAATGGTGATTGGTCAGTATCAATCCTTCTCCCGACACCACCTCTGCAGTGCACCCACCGCCAAAATGTACAACGGCATCTTTCAAGCTGGAATGATTGATCGAATAGATATCTTCTGCTGACAGCCGTAACCCCATAGCCTGCATATCAGACTCATTCAGAGATTTTAACAGTAGAGGGATCCACATTCCTTCCGTGGCCATTACTGTCCCGGACATTAAGAAGATCAACAGATAGATAAGTGCTTTTTTCATGTCATTTATTTTGTTCGTGACGAATTTAATAATTATTACCTCCCTATTCAGCATACCCCTCCCAACAGATTATTACTTTTGTGCAACTCGAGTGTAGCTAATGGAAATTTTTAAGTTCATATTCTATCTAGGCATAATCTATACCATTTTTGGTTTGTTATGGGGCTTGGTTACTTTCTTGTACAAGACTGTTCGCGGGAATCAATCCGGTGTAGAAACAACACTTTTGCAAGCAGCAGGCTATTATTTCCTAGCTTCTCTTACAGCAATGAATGTGTTCAAACCGTTCAATGTCACCGAACGCGATTCAAGCAGCTATGCTTTTATGGCGCTTGGGGGGATCGTACTTTACTTTTACCTGGTGAGTAAACTCCATAAAAAAAGGAATGTTCTTTCCACGATAAACGGCCGGTTTTCAGCTCCGGACGAGAAAAGGAACAATACCGTTCAATGGATACTGATCGTCATGACATTGCTCTTGTACGGAACGACAGTACTGTATCCACAAATTGCTGATAACCAGATAAATTCATGGTTCTACGCAAAGATCGTGGCAATCTATGATACCGTGATATTAAATTTCATATTTGGTGTTGTGGGAGCAGTATTCTTAATTCAGATCTTGATTCAGGGAATGTCTGCCTCAGGAAAAATTTTAGATGTGATCTCAGGTGGCTCTAAGAAAGCTAATGGATCTACTGCTCCACATTCTGACAGCAATCAATTTGATGAATACGAGGTCGTCGATGATGAAGATGACGAAAATGATCAAAGCTCAGAGGGTAGCCAAAGTCAGAACCTATTAAACGAATGAAGTATGTCTAAACTAAAAATGATAGCAAAAACTTTTGCGGGTCTTGAAGACGTTCTTGCCGGAGAGATCCGGGATGCCGGAGGTAAGAACATTCAGATAAAAAGAAGGGCCGTTGCGTTCGAGGGTGATCTGGAAGTGATGTATCGTGTGAATTTTACCTGCAGGACAGCGTTGGCAATATTACAGGAGGTTAAAAAGTTCTATGCAAAATCCAGTGATGAGCTGTATCGAAAAACCAAAGAGATAAACTGGTCAGATCACCTGCTGCTTGATCAAACGTTTTCAATACACGCAACTACGTATTCTGAGGCCTTTTCGCATTCTAAGTTTGCCTCTCTTAAAGTTAAAGACGCAATTGCCGATTTTTTCAGAGACATCTACGGGCAACGCCCGAATGTGCGGGTAGACCGACCCGATGTAAGAATTGAATTGCATATCAGCGATAACAGCTGCACCCTCTTGCTAAATTCTTCCGGTGATGCGCTTTTCAAGAGAGGATACAGAGACAGAACCGGAATGGCTCCTATGAATGAATGTCTGGCAGCAGGAATTGTGAAGCTGGCTAATTACAAAGTGGACGAACCGTTAGTAGATTTTGCCTGCGGTTCCGGAACAATTCTATTTGAAGCTTGTCTGATCGCAAAGAACGTAGCCCCTGGCCTGCTGAACAGAAGGTATGGTTTTCAGAATTGGGTGGGATTTAAACCAGACCTGCTTGACACAATAAAAAAGGATGCAGAGAGAGCCATTATTAAAGCTCCGATCAATATAAAAGGATATGACATCGACAGGAAAATGATCTTGTTCTGTCGCCACAATAAAGCCAATTCTGATTTTTTTGAAGATATTCGGTTCTATCAAAGTGATCTCCGAAACGTTGAAACCGAAAAACAATCCGGACTTATCGTTTCAAATCTGCCGTTCGATGAGCGTATAAAAGTTGGAAATATAGATCAGCTGTACGAAGATATTGGTTCTACGATGAAGCATCACTTTCCGGGATTCCGTGCCTACCTGTTTTCTTCAAATCTGGATGCCCTGAAACATGTAGGATTAAAACCTACAACAAAGACTCCAATGTATAGCGGAGGCATTAAAGCGTCCTTGCGCCGTTATGATCTGTACAAGGGGACAAAGAAACAAAACTGATTGTAGCAGGCAAACCATGTCGTGTACCAAGCTCAATTTTGATTAGTTTTATCCTTTATTTATGTTCAGGTCATTTAGAAAAATACTCAGAAATAGTTCCGCAAGAATATTGATATTGATATTTGGAGGAATAATCTGTATTACAGCATTTTTTCTGGTATTCGGTTATTTTAATCAGGTTAAGCTATACAAAGACGCGGTCTATCAGAAACTGCAGGGAATTGCTGTAACAACAGCTCTGAGCATTGATGGAGATCAGCACGAATACCTGCTCAGGCAATACAGAAATAAGGGGGATATCATTACCAGAGAACAAGATTCCATTTACGCAAAGATCTACCATCACCTTAAGAACGTTGAAGTCGATGCAAGCCTGAATTCACCGGTCTATACTCTATTCAAGGTTGACGTAAAAGGAGGAGAAACAAAGTTCTTTTATGGAGTAAACTCCAGTGATGCAACGCCTGACCAGACCTTCCGAGATGAGTACAAGCAATTCCCTGATGTTCTGGTCAACGAATACAGCAAGGGCTCAACAATTCCGGCATATGAATCAGAAAATGGTTACTGGATATCGGCATTCCATCCGTTTACAAACTACAACGGGGAGGTTGTTGGAGTGGTCGAGGTGGATGAAAAGTTCAATGCCTTCATTAACCGAGTAAACAATCAGATCCTTTGGTCCTCGTGCTTTTCATTACTGTTCATTTCCATTTTAGCGTATTTTATCATCAGATCGATCAGAAAGATCCTTTCCAAAGAGGAGGAAATGACCAAGGACCTGATCGCATCAAAATTGATCATTGAAGAAAAGAACAAAGACATCACTGATTCTATCAATTATGCTAAGAAGATCCAGGACGCTATTCTGCCGTCTTTGGAGTACATTTCCTCCGCATTACCTAATTCGTTTGTCTTTTTCAACCCCAGAGATGTTGTTTCAGGAGATTTTTACTGGTACTCAGAGCTTGATGATAAGCTCATAATTATTGCTTCTGATTGCACCGGCCATGGTGTCCCGGGTGCTTTGATGAGTATGATCGGCACTTCACTTCTCAACGAAATCGTGAATCATCGCGACGTTACCAACCCCGGCGAAATCCTTGACCAGCTCGACCTTGGAATTCAAAAAGCATTTGAAAAATACACCACTCAGATCGCTGAAAGTAAAGACGGGATGGACATCTCCGTTTGCACCATCGACCTATCCGGACAGAAGCTGCTTTATGCCGGTGCAATGAGACCTCTAATTAAGATCAGCAACGGTCAGCTACAGGAATATAAAGGTGATCGCTTTCCAATTGGAGGTGGCACGTCGTATAATAAGTCTAAATTTAGAACTCAGGAAGTGATGATCACCAAAGGGGATTTTTTCTATATTTTTTCGGATGGTTTTCCGGATCAGTTTGGAGGCGAGAAAGGAAAGAAATTTATGAATAAAAGCTTCAAAAAATTGCTCATTGAAATTCACTCAAAAAGTGCCTTACAGCAATCGGAAGAACTGAAAAACGCTCTTGAGTCCTGGAAAGGAGCTATAGAACAGGTTGATGACGTTTTGGTAGTTGGGTTCGGTATTTGAGCATGAAAAAGGAACAAAGGGATATATTGCACAATAAAATTCAGGAACTGATCTCACGTGAAAATGAAAAAATTGAAGACCTTAAAAAGCTGACCAAGCCCATTTCACCGGAAAATGCGATCGGAAGGGTCAGCCGAATGGATGCCATTAATAACAAAAGTGTGAATGAAGCGGCACTTCGTGCTTCCCAGAATAAGTTGAAAAAATTGAAGTATGCATCGACTCAGGTTTATGAGGATATTTTTGGTTCCTGTTCCGTTTGTGGCCAGACCATACAGCAAGGAAGATTGCTGCTGATGCCGGAAAGTAACAAGTGCATCCGATGTGCCTCAAGATAGATCTATGATACAAAAGCTATTAAATAAATCCGAATCAAACCGAGCAGAGATCCTCCAGGTGCTGGAAGTGCTGACTGAAGAAGAGTTTACCAAAGTACCTGTTGGCGGAGGATGGTCAGTATCACAGGTTGTTAACCATCTGATCAGTGCCGAAACGGGAACCGCGCTATACATTTCAAAAAAAATACAGGGGGGTAAGAATTTGAAAGATTCGGGCGTTAAAAATCAGCTCAATGCCACTGCGTTGAAGCTAGCTTTAAAATCCAACAAACGATTTAAAGCCCCTTCAGTCCTTCCGGTTCCGTCCAACAGCTCCAAAGAAAAAAGTTTGAAAGCCTGGAACAAAACCAGAGAAACACTGAATGACCTATTTATTGGTTTGGATCCGTCTCTTTACAAAAAAGAGATTTTCAGACATCCTATAGCAGGCTATCTGAACGCAGAACAAACACTACACTTCATAAACGATCACATGAACCATCATGAAAAACAAATCATACGAATCATACAATCATTCGAAAATGTTTAGACCCATTTTATTCACTTGTTTGATCGTTCTGATCACCTTTCCAACTTTGGGGCAGCAGGTAAAACAGATCGCACCTGCAGAATTCAAGGCACTTAAAGGCGAATTTGGATCAGGCATATCTATCATCAGCCCGACCAAACACAATAAAAATTACTTTGCAGATGAAACTGATGGATTTTTGTTGCAATTCTCACAGCTGGACCTTGAAAATCAGGTTCCTGAAGATCTCGTGCTCAACATTGATAGTCTTTCCATTCCATTAGCCTCCCTTGATCCTGTTTTGATCCAAGGACTTGGTGAAGGTGACCATACTATAAAGTTTACAAGTGTAGAAGAGCTGCCGTTTTCAGGCACAAGTAAGATTGATTTTTGTTTAAGCGATACCCGGCCGGTATTTGAGAACGACGCCATCGTATTCGGCCTACTGCTGGCAATACTCGCCTTTATTTTCTGGACCTCAAAGCTGAAACGGTTAACCAAGTTCTATTCAATCGTTCCGGCTCTTTTACTTTGTTATTTCATCCCGTCGATCTTCAACAGCTTTGATGTGATCAACAGCCATGTTTCCGGGCTTTATGGGATGGCCAAAAATTATTTGCTTCCTGCGGCACTGGTATTGTTGTGTCTGAGCATTGATCTGAAGGGAATTATACGATTAGGACCAAAAGCATTGATCATGTTCTTTACGGCAACAGTGGGGATCATCATTGGGGGGCCAATTGCCCTGTGGCTATGCGCTTCCTGGTTTCCGGAAGTATTGCAAGCTGCTGCCGGTGAAGAAATATGGAGAGGGTTATCGACCGTTGCGGGCAGCTGGATCGGAGGAGGTGCCAACCAAACAGCGATGAAAGAGATCAACGATGTTGGTGATACGATCTTCAGCCAGATGATCATTGTAGATGTATTCATCGCTAACATATTCATGTCGCTGATCCTCTTTGGCATCGGGAAACGAAAAAAGATGGACCGGTGGCTGAAAGCGGATAATACGGCCATTGATGCACTGCAGGACAAGATGCAATCTTACAGCACGTCAGTTTCTAAGATCCCTACCTTCAAGGATGTTATGATCATGCTTGGTGTCGTGTTCATGGTCATCGGACTGGCACATGTCTGCGCTGAGTTTCTGGGACCATTTTTTAAGAGCATTATTGACAACCCGTATTTGTCTTTCCTTGGTTCCGGATTTTTCTGGATCGTTGTTCTAGCAACTGTATTCGGTGTTTTGCTTTCATTCACGAGAGCCAAGAAAATGGAAGGTGTCGGAGCCTCCAGAGTCGGCAGTATCTTTATTTACATACTGGTAGCGACCATCGGGATGAAAATGGACATCGAGCAGCTCATTGCCAACTGGCAAACCTTCAAGTTCCTGATCATTATCGGGCTGATCTGGATCAGTATCCATGGGATCCTCCTATTGGTAGTAGCCAAGCTGGTCAAAGCACCTTATTTCTTTGCGGCGGTCGGAAGCCAGGCCAATGTGGGAGGCGCTGCATCAGCACCTGTGGTTGCAGGAGCATTTCATCCGTCATTAGCTCCCGTTGG
>JAAZYJ010000194.1 GCA_014239715.1 Flavobacteriales bacterium | reverse complement strand
CCCTCCTCCGGCGGCACCGCCTTTGATCCCGAAAACCGGACCTAATGATGGTTCCCTAAGAACGACGAGTGCATTTTTGCCAATTTTGTTCAACCCTTCTGTCAAACCAATGGATACCGTTGTTTTTCCCTCACCTGCAGGTGTTGGTGTCATCGCGGTAACGAGAATCAGATTGCTTTTATCAACCGCAGATTGATCGATCAAGTTCAATGGAAGTTTGGCCTTATATTTCCCATACATTTCGATCAGATCATTGCCCACATTTATTTTTTCCGCAATGGATGAAATGTGCCTCATTTTCGCTGCCTGAGCAATTTCTAAATCTGTTTTGACCTTGTTGCTTACTTCCGCTTCCATACTCCTGTTTTATCCGTTTTTCACTTAAAAATTTACTTGCGACCGTCAAAATACGAATTTGTTACTAACATTGTCATTCTGCGCGCTAGTTATAACATTTTGCCCTTGTTTTGTATTAAATTGCGAATGAATTGACGGATCCGGATCAAATACTAAAAGATAATTTTGGGAGACAACATGATTACCTTAGAATATCACTGATAGAAAGGTGTAATCTTCGTTGTTTTTATTGTATGCCTGAAGAAGGTGTGCAGCTGAGGCCTAGAGACCACTTTATGAGGAATGAGGAGGTGCTTGAATTAGCTCGGACCTTTGTTGAAATGGGTGTTAAAAAGATAAGGCTAACCGGAGGTGAACCTTTGATCAGAAAAGGTGTTGAGCATATTATTCAGGATCTGTCTGAACTACCTGTAGAGCTCACTATTACTACTAATGCAGTTCGCGTTCACGAATTTATCGATGTATTCAAACAGGCAGGGATCAGTAGTGTAAATGTAAGTTTGGACACGTTAAAGGCTGATCGGTTCAAGACCATAACTCGCAGGGATGACTTTGCTCAAGTGATGAACAATATTCAGTTGCTCTTGAATGAGGGGTTTGAGGTCAAGGTAAATTCAGTGCTGATGAAGGGTGAGAATGAGGATGAGATCCTTGATTTTGTAAAATGGACGGAAAAGACGAAGGTCCAAATTCGATTTATTGAATTCATGCCTTTTGACGGCAATCAGTGGAATTGGGACAAAAAAGTGTCCTTTCAGCAAATAATGGAGGTCGTAAAAGGGCAATACGGAAACGAGAGAGTTATTCAGTTGCCGATGGGTCAAAATGCTACATCACGTAATTTTCAGATCAAAAAGGGAATGGGCTCCTTTGGTGTGATCAGTACGTTGACCAATCCGTTTTGCGACAGCTGCAACCGTATTCGATTGACCGCGGATGGAAAGATCAAGAATTGTCTTTTCTCCAATCAGGAAACGGATCTATTAAGCGCACTTCGTTCAGGCGTTGAGGTGCAACCGCTGATAAAACGAGCAATTGAAAACAAGAAACACGCCCGGGCCGGTATTGAAGATTTTTCAGATTATGCGGGGCATGAAAACAGACCAATGGTAGCCATTGGAGGCTAATTCTGTTTCTATTAAACGAAGAAGGATAACGTTACCTTATCATCATTTTTGAGCTGGTAGTTGCACTTGGACTATTGACAAGGCAAATGTAATTTCCGGCTGTCAGCTGCCCCGTTTGAATCGTTAATGAATGGTTTCCTGCCGGCCAATTTATGTATTGAACAGTGCGTCCGAGCATATCTGTAATGATAACTGAAGCACCTTCTTTTACGGCTTGTTGCCACTCTAGAATGACTGAATAACGGGCGGGTTGCGGATAGAGCTTTAGTGGCGTAGCATTGTTCACAGTTTCGGTTTGCTCCGTCGTAATAGGAGGGTCGTAATTGCAAAAACGAGCAAGGCATACTGCCGCAACAGCCTGATAATCGATGGTAAATTCACTCATGTGTACAAGCTCATTGCAATCGTAATAACGTCTTAAAGTGGGATAAGGGTCATTGTCCTGTTCTCCGGTTGGGTACAGATTTTCTGATTGCTGTGCAGAAGCATAAAATGGATTGGACATAGGAATGTGACTATGTGGGCCGAAAACGGGTAATCCGGGAACGGGATTTTCGACACTGTCGTGAATCGACGGAATATGGGTTGGGTCCTTTGGTTGGTTGTATCCCAGCCCCGTGAT
>JAAZYJ010000270.1 GCA_014239715.1 Flavobacteriales bacterium | reverse complement strand
GGGTTTACAAAATACTTTGATTTTGGCGTAACGGATCCAGACGGCGACTCTTTGTCTTACGAGCTTGTAGATCCATTGGCGTGTGCCTCAGCTGCTTCCGCATCAAACGGCACCTATCCTAAACCCTACCCCCCAATAACCTGGCGACTGATCTCAGGAACAACATATAGCCTTGCAAACATTTGTGGTGGAGCTCCACCCATGTCTGTTGACCCCGTAACAGGCATGATCAATGCAAGCCCTGCCAATATTGGGAAATACGCATTTGCACTTAAGGTACATGAGTGGCGTGGAGGCGTGAAAATTGGAGAAACAACTCTTGATATTCAGTATGAAGGTCTGGCGTGCACTGTTGATTCACCGCCGCTTTTTACGGCATTGGATGATACGATTACCGTAATTGCTGAAGACCAGATCTGTTTTGACATCATGTCTTACGATAATGACGGGGCAGACACCATTTATTTAACCCCTGTGTCAAGCGAATTCGATCTTGTTGGCAATTTTGTTCCACCAACTGCATCAGGCGGATCACCATCAGGTGATTTTTACTACCTGGACTACATGGGAGATGACACGTTGTGGATTCCTCACTTCCTGGATATCGGAGCGGGCGTGTATGAAGGCATTGGGTTCATACCTCTAAGGTATTGTTGGGAACCTCCATGTGAGTCAGTGGATTCTGTTTTTGGACTCGACCTGACAACATACTCTTTGGGTTGTTCCGGATCGGATACTACTGTTAAGCACGTAGAGATAGCCGTGGTAAACATTGTTCCACCTATTCTACTATCCATACCGGACACTATGAACGTTACCTTTAATGACAGTATTTGCTTTGAGGTCTATGCACGAGATACCATTAACACACAAGACACGCTATTTATAGAGCCCACAAGTACATTGTTTGATTTTGCCGGGAATTACGTTAGTCCTTTAAGCGCTGGTGGAGATAGCGCCTACTACTTAGACTTTATGGGGCTGGATACGATGTGGATGCACAATTATCTATACACGTCAAATTTAGCCGTAGGTGCAGTGCAGGATGTGCCTCTAAAATACTGTTGGAAGGTTGGTTGTGGTGATGTTTTTATTGAGGACATTGATCTTCAGTTTATGGCATATTCAACAAAATGTAATTCAGACACAACGTACAACGGTTCCGCAATACACATAGACCCCCCGGAAGGATATGTTTATCCCGTTGCTAATGTTTTCACCCCTAACGGAGATCAGAAGAACGATTTTTTTGAACTGGAAGGGATTTCTGACCCATGCTATGATACCGTCCATGTAGAGATCTTCAACAGATGGGGGCTTAAGGTCTTCGAATCTGACGACCCTGAGTTTAAGTGGGATGGTAAGAATAAAAGAGGTCAGGACTGTGCCGAGGGCGTTTTCTTTGTCCTTATAAAAGGAACATATGGATCAGAATATGATCCTACAACCGGGTTGAGAATACCGAATGTCGTTGATGATCAATTTCACTTATCCCTCTTCAGATAGTAAGCTTTCGTAAAGTTCAAGATACTTAGGAAGGATCTGGTTCAGATCAAATGATTGCGCTTTTTCCAACGCCCGTGACCTATACCCTTCAGCGTCGTGGAATATGCTAATAGCATTTTTGACCATTTGATCTATATTACCTACTTCATGCAAAAGACCACCCATTCCATCTTCTATAACCTCAGGAATGCCTCCTGTTCTTGACGCAATTACCGGAGTACCTGAGGCCATCGCTTCCAATGCAGCTAATCCAAAGCTTTCAGTTTCAGATGGAAGCATAAACAGGTCTGAAATTTGAAGCACATCCTGAGGATATTTTATATTACCAAGAAAGTGAACGCGATCGCATGTTCCATGCTCCCGACACAATTTTTCTACATTGTTCCTCTCCGGTCCATCGCCAATAAGTAGTAATACTGATGGCACCTGGTCTACGATCTTTTTGAAAGCATGTACAATATCCGGTATCCTCTTTACCTTTCTGAAGTTGGATATGTGGGTGATTATCTTTTCTTCTTTCGGGGCATATTTTGCCTTAACCGCATGTGAAGGGTTTCTACCGTAATTTTCCAAACGAATGAAATTGGGTATTACTTCAATTTCTTTGCAAACCTTAAAATATCGCAATGTATCTTCTTTAAGACTATTTGATACAGCAGTTATGGCGTCAGAGTTGTTAATTGCAAACTCGATAACAGGTTGAAAAGATGCATCTTTACCAACCAAAGTAATGTCGGTGCCGTGCAAAGTGGTGATCAGAGGAATATTGATCCCTTGATCTGCCAAAATCTTTTTTGCCATGTATGCAGCCGAAGCATGAGGAACCGCGTAATGCACGTGTAAAAGGTCAAGCTTCTCGTATTTAACAACGTTTACAAGTTTACTTGTTAGCACTAGCTCATAAGGTGTATAGGTGAACAAAGGGTAATCCGAAACCCTTACCTCATGGTAATGTATATTTTTTCTGTACCCCCCTAACTTGACGGGTTGACTATAGGTTATAAAATGTACCTCATGCCCAATTCTCGCCAGTTCCTTACCTAGCTCAGTAGCCACAATTCCACTTCCACCATACGTTGGGTATAATACAATCCCAATTCTCATAGATCCAACTTCGATTCGTTCGCCGAATTTACAGCATTATACAATATACGCTGTATCTTGGTTCTGACACTTAATGAAATAATTTTACGATTCGCTGCATCCGGATACACTCTGTTTGACAGGAAAACATAGACCAGTTGATTAGAAGGGTCAACCCAAGTAAGCGTTCCTGTAAAGCCCGAATGACCAAAGCTCTCGTCAGAGGTACATTTGCTGCACGTTGGTCCATTTCCGCCTTCCCTAACCGGCTTGTCAAACGCTATTCCTCTTCTGTTACCATTTTGCAGAAAGTGTGAAGAAGTATATTTCCGCACGACAGAATCAGACAAATACCTTTTGCCTCCATAAGTACCATAATTACAGTACATCTGCATTACGACTCCCAGATCATTCGCATTAGCGAACAATCCGGCATGTCCCTGCACTCCTCCAAACATGGCAGCTCCTTGGTCATGAACATATCCATGTATAAGCTGATTTCTGAAGTAGCTGTCATTCTCAGTAGGAATGATATGTTCAATGTCAAAAGTTTTACGGGGTTGATACCCTATCCGATCCAGCCCCAACGGTTGGTAGAAACAGCTGTCCAAATATCGATCTTGACCCATGTTTGTCTGTGTCTTAACTATCTTATTTACAAAATAATATCCCAGGTCTGAATATTTATATTTCTTTTTTGCTGCCACAGGTGTACCCAGTATTCTGTTGAAGATGGTATCCTGATAGCTTGGGTTGAGCCAAAGCCCTGCCGCAACCTCAACTGTATTGAATTTTGTTTTATTCGGGCTATACAGCTTAAAGCTCGGTTGTCCTTTGTGCAATGTTTTTACATAAAATGGGATCCAAGAAACAAATCCGGCCTGATGTGAAAGCATATCTTTAAGGTTTACATCTTTATAATCCGTTGAGTCAGTTAGCTCAGGCAAATAATCACCTATGGTCTTTTCAATATCAAATTGGCCTTCATCCTCCATTTTCATAAGAGCTGCAGCGGAAGAAGCAATTTTGGTTATGGAAGCGATGTCGTAGACATCATTGAGAGTGACCTTGCTATCACCCTCGTAAGTATGCTTTCCAAAAGCCCGGTGATAAAAAACTTTTCCGTCTTTGATAGCCATGATCTGACATCCAGGAAAAACACTTTGCCCAATAGCATCTTTAACAATACTATCGATCGGCGCTAGTTTGATTGGATCTATTCCCAGGTCCTCGGGCAAAGTATACTTCAATCTGGTACTGGCATTCCAAGTTATACCCGCACCCACAGGATAAATCTCATTTATGGATACAGGCAGGATACCTTTTGCCGGTATCCCGTTAAATAAAAGCTGCGATGCCAGATCAAATGCCTCGTTTTGTTCTTCATAACACACAACTACCCCTTTCAGGTCAGCCATAGAATCAAGCTGGCTTAAAGCATACGGGTTACCAAAATGCACCAGGACAGTCGGTCGCAAAATTGCAAGCTCCTGGATCATTTTTAGCGCGTTACTTGTCAACCCGTAATTGTCTTTAACTCGTTGACTAAGGTCATGCGTAGAAACAATGATCAAATCGTTAGCGGCTATTGTTTCAAGGTGTTCCAATACTTGTTCATGCGAGCCATTCTTATCCAATGAAAGGGTGTTCAGCTTACAGTACCGATCCATGCCTGTGCTGAACAGATTATTGACATCAGAACCGATAGAAACACTCAGTATTTTCTTTGTCTGCAAAGATTCCAGAGGCAGTACGTCATCTTCATTTTTCACAACGGTAATTGCCTGTTCGAATATTCTTCGTTTAACCAATTCAGCTTCAATATTATTTAGATCATTGTACAAGCTAGTTTTATCAATAACAGAGCGGTCTGCAGCACCAAACTCTTTCTTATACCTTAGTATCTTCCGCACTCTTCTGGTAATCTCTTTCGCGGAAATTTCTTTGTTCTTTATGGCTTCTTTGATCTTTTTTATAGCGATTGGAACGTCCTGCGAGAACAACAGCACATCGTTTCCTGCCAATAACGCTTTCACATCAACCTCACCAGGCTCAAAAAAAGCACTTACGCCTTTCATATTAAGCGCGTCTGTAAAAACCAATCCTTCAAATTCCATTTCACTTTTCAACAACTCGTTCACCACGTTCGGGGACAGCGTTGTTGCTACGTTTTTCTCACTTTCCAAACAGGGAACGCTAAGGTGAGCCGCCATCACACTTCCCAATCCGATCTGAAAAGCCTCCCTAAACGGATATAGCTCCACAGAATCCAATCTTGTTCTGTTGTGTGGCACTGTGGGCAATGCTTTGTGAGAATCTGTGTCAGTATCTCCATGCCCGGGAAAGTGTTTCCCGTTTGCCAATACCCCATTATTTTGTAGCCCATTGATATACTGGATCCCCTTACTCGAAACATTATTTCGATCCTCACCAAAAGAACGATAATTGATAACGGGATTATTCGGATTGTTGTTCACATC
>JAAZYJ010000171.1 GCA_014239715.1 Flavobacteriales bacterium | reverse complement strand
GAGATCAATTCAGAATTGGAGTTCAGGGGAGAAAGCCCACTTAAACCAATCGTAAGATCCTTGAACAGTGACGCACCGTTTGCATTTTCATTCATGGCAAATGAAAATAGAGCAATGAGCTTCGTTGAGAACAATGTCCCGACCCCATTTCTGAAGTTTCTGAAAGGATACAATGGTAATTTTTTCTTCGAGGTCAACGGTCATCAGTTTTATCAGGGCTACCATGTTATGGATTCGATCGATGAGGTCACCTTCGAAACGTATGAAGTGGTCGTCAAAAATCAAAAGCTAACTCCATTTCCTGAGTTCACAACGGTTTTCGGGGTGAATGATGTAGCGGCGTATCGAACCGGTTTGAATGCGGACACGAACTACCAGCTAAACGATGGGTTTTATGAGTTTGAGCTGATTGACGGTGTAACTTGCTACATCAAAACATTGGATAGTAATGTGTGTATTTCCAATAACAAAGATCATATCTACAGGCTCGAAAAAATGCCTGTTTCAGAAGTTTATGCAACCTATAGCTTGAAACTGGATTTTGTGGCATTAAAGAGCAGCTTTCCGGTTAAGGGAGACTTAGGGATAGGCATTCCTAATATGATCGTGCATACCGGTTTTGACTTACTCAATTTTGAAAAACTGCATATTGATGTGGTAGACCTGTCAGATAGCAAAGTGAAAGGGAGTGGTGCATTTAAATTTAAAAATGCTGAAATGCATTCTATTGATGCCGTGATGGACATGGTAGACCTTGGAATCAGCAATCGGGGAATAATTGAAGGATTACTGTTTCAATCTGAAAGATAGGGAGAGACTACTATCAGTATCTCAACCGTTTAATTATATAGTTCAGTTATAAGCTTTGATTATTAAGAATATACAGGCTATGAATATGCTTGAATAACGTCCTGCCTGGTGATGATGTGATACTTGTCTCCATCATACTTAACCAGCACTGCTTGTACATCCTTAGTAAATAGTTTAGAAACATCCGCTATGCTTTTGTTACCGTTAACGATCGGAAAGGAATTTTCCATGATGTTTCTTATGGGTAGCTCTTTCAGCTCCGGTTTCTCCGACAGACAGGAAAACAATTTTTTATCGGTTACCGCTCCTACGAATGCGCCATTTTCCACAACCGGAATTTGGGAGATCTGATATTGGTGCATCAGCAGCATTCCTTGAGAAACAGGGTCATTCGGAGTTACAGTAACAAGGTGCTTGTTGGTGTGATTATTTATAAGATCGACGGCTACTGTTTTTTCTTCTTCCAGGAACCCTCTGTCCCGCATCCAGTCGTCGTTTAACATCTTGCCTACATACCTGCTTCCGTGATCATGGAACAAGACCACAACAACATCCGTTTCTTTTAGCTCATCGCTTAGCTGTAAAATTCCTTTTATTGCGGAACCTGCAGAATTGCCAACAAAAATGCCTTCTTCTTTTGCGAGTTTGCGTTGGTAGATCGCGGCGTCTTTATCCGTTACTTTTTCAAATTTATCAATAACGTCAAAGTTGACGTTTTCAGGTAAAATGTCTTCTCCTATCCCCTCAGTGATGTAGGGATAGATCTCATTTTCATCAAAGATGCCCGTTTCGTGGTATTTCTTGAAAACGGATCCGTAAGTGTCAATTCCCCATATCTTAATATCCGGATTTTGTTCTTTCAAGTATTTGCCCACTCCGGACACTGTCCCGCCGGTTCCGACACCAACAACAAAATGGGTTATTTTACCTTCGGTTTGTTCCCAGATTTCCGGTCCGGTTTGCAGGTAATGTGCTTTTGTGTTTGACGGATTGTCATACTGATT
>JAAZYJ010000302.1 GCA_014239715.1 Flavobacteriales bacterium | reverse complement strand
GGCAGTTTCAATTACCGTCACCTCAATTTCTTTAGTATTTGAAATAGGAATTTGATCTTGAACAACAATGGTGATCGGAACGCTCTTCCCATTCCTGACAGACAACTGAAGGCCAAGAGTTGTTTTTTTGGATCCGCCAATAACCGCATTCTTACAGAAGTCTTTGATCTTCGTGCGATCAACAGTAACCGATGGATCTCGCCCTAACGACAGCTCCATCGTATCCTTTGTTATTTCTGCGTCAATGAACGAGCTCCCGATAAAAGTTCCCTCGTAATAGATATTTGCTTTGCCACTCAGTAGATTTAACTCATTCCAGTTGGTTACTTTCCCTAGCAGGAATGCAGCTTTATCAAATTTAGGAGCAGTGTAATACTCGTAGCTGGCCGGTAAAGAATGCGATTGGATCTCGACAGCGTTGTATTGTCCGTCACTGGCTATTGTGTACGGCGTTTTTATTTCAAATTCTGTATTGACACTGCCTTGCTTTACGTTGACCTGAACTCGTTTTATTTGTTCCAGCCTCCCACTTCCTAATAGGTCTATCCCCTCATCTTCCTCGACTGCTTCTGCCAGCGGTTCCAAGCCATACGAACTATTACTGCGCATATCCTTATCGTAACGAATTGTAGGCCTGAACTGAAGCGTCCAAGGGTTTACTTTAGGTGCAGAATTGTTCAAGCTTGGGTTGCCGGTGGATAACGTTATGTTCACATTTTTCCAGTCGTTTCCGGTAAGCTGCCATACGTTCCCTTTGTACACTAAATTAACCGGATTAGGCGCACCTTTGGAGCGAACATCGTATATCGGAGACCAGCCTGCATCGGATACAATATAGCTGAGGAAAAGCTTTGCATTCGTTTTAACATCAGATGAAATTCTAACCGTGATCTCAGTTGTGTTTTTGTTGGCCCGGGAATTCAGCTGGTTGAGCTGCCTTCTTAAACGGTCTGATGTTTTTTGGAATTCTTTTCGCTCTTCTGATATATCCAGGATCTTCATTTCAACGTCCTTCAGCCTTGATCGGTACAGATCAGCGACTTCTATCAGATCTTCAACATCCACTCCCGACTGAGATCCGCCAACCGATTTGTTAGCAAGAAGCAAGGATTTTTCTTCCTGGTAAACAGAAATGAACCTGTTTCTGAGCTCCAATTTGAAATTTACGTCTTCCAGCGAGTCTTTAATCGCTTTTATTCTGGGCGACACAGCTGAATTTTTCATGTAGTTCCTGGAGTGGTTGACAGATACAATTGTAAAGTCCTTGTCACCTCCCAGCTGAATAGAGCTCCCGTCCAGATTTTGTGCAAGTCCCTCGAATTTGATCAGGTTGTTGCCTGGGTTTAGCGTTATTTTTGCTTCTCGGTTAATTTGTGCTCTGTTAACGAATACAGTAACACTTTCTATACTTGACTGAACTACCTTTTCTTTTACCTGAGCAACTGCCATGCAAGAAAATAAAAGTCCAATCGTTAATACTTGTAGTTTCATAGTAGTTCAAATTTATCACAAAAATACGGGTTACTTCAATAGTGAATGAAATATCATTGTTTTCATACTTTAGGTTTAAGTAATTCCTTTTGGTTAGTTTTGCCAAGGCAAGATAATTTATGGATAAGCAACCCCTGATACTAGTAACAAATGACGATGGTATTACCGCTCCTGGGATCAATAGTTTGATAGAGGTGGTAAAGGACTTTGGAGAGCTGCTAATAGTTGCGCCTGACAAACCACAAAGTGGAATGGGGCACGCAATAACAGTTAACGAACCATTGTACATCAGCCCATCAACATACTACCCGGGACATAAGGCTTTTACCACAACAGGCACCCCTGTTGATTGCGTGAAGCTGGCGATGCACTTATTGGAAGGTAAGCTGCCTGACCTGATAGTGAGCGGGATCAACCATGGTAGTAACGCCTCAACCAATGTGCTGTATAGCGGGACCATGTCTGCAGCTGTTGAAGGATGTCTGGATGGAATTCCATCAATTGGATTCAGTTTGATGGATTTTTCCCACGACGCTGATTTTTCAGGAGCTGAGATCGCTGTGAAAAAAATAGTGGGAGAAGCGCTCAACAAGCCTATACCAAGAGATGTATGTCTTAATGTGAATGTTCCTAAACTTCCGGCAACCGAAATTAAGGGGTATCGGATATGCAGACAGGCAAGAGCATTTTGGGAGGATGGATTTGAAGAACGCACAACCCCATTGGGAAAGAAGTATTTCTGGCTAACATGCGAGTTTGAAAATTATGATGCTGGAGAAGACACGGACATTTGGGCGTTAAAGAACGGATATGTTTCTATTGTACCAACTCAATTTGACATGACGGCACATCATTCAATTGCTGAAATAAATTCCTGGGAGATCTAAATGCTAAAGAAGAATCATACCTTATGGGGAATCCTTTGGGGATTATTATTGCCTTTCGTGATTATTATGTTGGTGTTTTCTATATTCTATTTTAATGAGATGCCGATAAGTGATTCATTGCTTAGTCAGGTGGCAATATTAGGCATTGCCGCAAACATGATCCCAACGAGGTTCTTTTCAAAGAAAAAGCTGGATTATACTGCCAGAGGAATAATGGCAATAACCATGGTTCTTGTGCTTTTATGGGTCATTCAATTTATGCTGGACTGATGAGGTACTATATTATTTCAGGAGAAGCTTCCGGTGATCTGCATGGCTCTAATTTGATGAAGGCGATCAAAGAGCGGGATGAGAATGCGGAATTTCGGTTCTGGGGTGGTGATCTTATGGCAGCACAAGGAGGCAGGTTAGTTAAGCATTACCGTGAACTGGCATTTATGGGGTTTTTGGAAGTGCTGGTAAATATCCGTACGATCTTAAGGAATCTTAAATTTTGCAAGAAAGACATTCTGAAATTCGACCCGGATGTGTTGATATTGATCGATTATCCCGGGTTTAATCTTCGCATTGCTGAATATGCAAAAGAAAATGGAGTAGAAGTTCATTATTACATTTCGCCACAGATCTGGGCGTGGAAACAAGGAAGGGTCAAGAAGATCAAGCGGGATATAAAGCACATGTATTGTATTCTGCCGTTTGAAAAAGACTTTTACAAGAAACACCATGTTGATGTTCATTTTGTAGGACATCCTCTGATCGATGCAATTGAAAACAGCACATCTATAGGAGATTTCCGAAAAGTGAATCAGTTAGGGGAAAAGCCAATTATCGCATTATTACCAGGTAGCCGAAAGCAGGAGATTGCAAAAATGCTAGTGGTAATGGCAAAAGTGAGGTCCAATTTCTCAGACTATCAGTTTGTCATTGCTGGTGCCCCCTCACAAGATTTGGCATACTATCAAAAACTCGTAGGAAACGAAGTTCCTGTATTACAGGATCAAACGTATGAATTGC
>JAAZYJ010000210.1 GCA_014239715.1 Flavobacteriales bacterium | reverse complement strand
CAGGTAAGAAGAATGACGGCGGCTGTTGGATTCCCGACACTGAGGCTTGTTAGAATCGCAATCGAAGGCCTTTCTGTAACGGGTGTACTTCCTCATGGTATTGTTGAACTGACTAAACCTGAAATAATGGGAAAGTTATTTTAAACACAATTCACACAAGTACCACGCGCCTGAATCTCAAATGACTCTACCTGAAATCCTTTTAAATTTAGACTGGGCATTTTGTTGTCAACACAAATGACCTCATCACATTTTTCACAGTGAAAATGAACATGGTTGTGAACATGTTTATGATCGTTCTCAATTCCACAGTCATTGCATAAAGCAAGCTTTTTGATATCTCCCGTCATTACGATTTCATGAATTACTCCTTTATCAAGGAATGTTTTTATCGTTCGGTATAAGGTTATTCGATCATGAAGGCCTATTCCATTCTCTATATCTTGAATTGTAATCGCATTTTCGTTAGACCGAAATACGTCCAGCACTTTTGAGCGAAATGCTGTTTTTCTTATATTTTTTTTAGAAAAAAGATCCATAAATGCAACAATGTTGCAATTTAATGTTTAAATTTGCTTAACGACAAAAATAAATAAAAGACAATGCGAATTTTATTTCTTCTCTTTATTTCGGTAGCAGCTAACGCATGTTTTGGTCAGAAAGCTGATCACGAGGAGAACCACGATACTGAGGACCACAAGGGACACGATCATTTTCATCGTAATGAGATCGGGGTCTCGTTTGCGCCGGTTTATTTTACAGAGTCAAGAACTACTAACTTCGGATTGCATGGCCATTACGTCAGACGCCTTGGCGAAACCAGATTTGGCGCAGGTTTGGGAGTAGAGTATATATTTAACGAGAGCAATCACCAAACATATAGCGCAGTGTTTCAATATAGCCCGACATACAGTTTGCATTTAGTTGCTGCTCCAGGAATCGCATTGGAGTCTGAGGTTGATGAGGTCGGCCATGTCCCTGGTGAAGAAGAACATGATCATCACGGTATTGCATTTGCAATTCATCTGGAGGCATTTTATGAGTTTAGTATAGGTCCGATTGATCTGGGGCCTTCAGTAGAATGGGCCTGGGACAAGCATGAGACCCATCTTTCTGCAGGAATTCATGTCGCTTTTCCATTCTAATAAATTTATTGAACAGCACATTTATCAGGTACACATGCGTTTTCAGCTGCGCTTGCTTTTAACCACTTTATAGCAAATGAATAACACAATTAAAAATCCGATCAGCAATGCTATAATAAGTGGGAGGTTGAGAATGTTTAGCAGTATGACCCATTGATTTGCGTATGCAATTTGAACTTGCTGATCGGTTTCTTCACCAAACTGATCTTTGAATGCTCTGACGTAAGTTGTGATGGATAACTTTCGGGATTCAATAAACTCGTCCATAAAACTTCCCTTTGAGTATTTTCTTAAGTATTTGTCATAAGAGACTTTAAACGTAAAGTCGGCAAATATTTTTCCATGATGCTCCGGATTCAGAATTTCGTCATTCCTTGTCAGACAATTAATTCGTTTTGAGTCTGAATCGAATCCGGCAGGCTCAAAACGCCCGGAAGTGGGGTTGAAATAAAATCTACAATTGAGCCATCGTAATGAATGAGCCCCCCCAACCAAATCGACTAAGGCATAGTACTTGGCCATTAGGTCCATGTCAAAAACTTCGCTGGCATCTAACGTGCCATTTTGATACCCTTTCAAAAGCATGGAAATGCGTTTGTAATATCTTGACTTTCGCTCTGATTTACCGTAATTGAAACACTTGATATCAGCCTCTTTATAGCATTTGGTGTCGAATTCTTGGGCCTGGTTGGTTAATCCCTCAGGCCAATAATTCTCATCGTCAAATCGCAATATTGGTGCATGAGGTCTGTTCCATTTTTTTTCAATATCAGAACTTGAGAAATGTTCCTCTTCAGCATACAGGCCTTTAAACTTGTTATTAATGTAAACGACTACGAATGAATAATTCAGGTAGGGAAGCCCTTCTTGTTTCAACAACTCGTGAAAAATCCATTCCGAAATGTACCGCCTGGTTTTTGGGTGCTGCAAACTCAACACATAGTTTTGCCTGTCCTTTTTGTACTTCAGGCGCATCGAACGAAGCTCAGAGTCGTAATGATCTATTTTGTCTCCTTTGAGCCTGACTTGACCCGGCAATGTATCTTTTCCACGAACAAGGTCAGCATCAAACCAGATCTTGGTATTAGAAAAATCGTGTTTAGCAATAGCGTCTGCTGAAATCGAATCCATCGTTTTGATTGATGACTCCTCTATTACAAGATCATACCGTTTAAAATTATTTGGGTTGAATTCGGCAGGGCCATAACTTTCGTGTTTAGTTAAGTACAATATGACGAGGATCACAATCAACAAAGGAACCAACCATTTTAGGTGTTTGCTCATACCCTTTTTAGAATTTTTACAAATAAACACATAAGGTTGAAGATAAACGAATGTACCGGAAAAATAGGCTTTCCATGAATTGACCCCGGCTTGTTCTTTTAGCCTATTATTTGGAAGAATTAAACAAAATACGTTGAGTTGGTTTTGGGCAATATGCATAGTCCCAACACGGACCAAGTGAAGAATAAAATCGTGAGGATATTCAACTGCACGGTCAACACGAGTTGATAGAATATCCAAATGAAGAAATGTAAATGTTTTATGAATTTAGTTCAAGAAAAGTAACCATAAATCGCTTTTCCAATTGCATTAATTCTTAACTTATACCAAGATTAATAGTAAGAAAAGTGAAAAATCTTATCTGTAAGTTTTACGATTTACCTGGGGACTTTCAAGTTGAAATGATGGGTCTACTGCAAGAAGGGGAATTGGAGCGGACGAGTTTTCCAAAAAGAGGGAAAATAGTAGATGGGGTGATTTTTCTTAAAGACGATACCAAGTATCTTGTTCCAATGCATTCGATCGCGCGCATAAAGCCCGAACCGGATCTTGAAACTGTTGAGGTGCATTCGTTTGAAGGGGAAGAGTAATTTGATTGTTTAGCCAGGAGTTGGGCAAGGCGTATTCACGGCCTTGTTGGGAAGGGTCTGTGTATTTTAAAATCACAATTCATGAATAAATCGAACTTCAGACACACCACCCTGAACCATTTTGAGCATTCTTTTTTGAACCCCTACTCTTTTTAGAACTGGAAGAACAATAAAAAAGAACAATCTGCTTTGCCATTTAGGAGCGCCCAACATAAAATAGCCGAATTTTTGTTGAAATCGCTGCATAACCTTGACTTCCTTTAGGCGTTCTCTTTGTACACGTGCAAGAATATCTGAAGTAAGTTGGGTTCTTTGCTGTAGCGCCGGAATGCAGTGGTTGGCTGCAACAATGCTGTCGCGAATAGCCAAGTTAATGCCTTGTCCGGCAACCGGAGACATGGTGTGTGCGGCATCACCCAGAAACAGTACATTTTTTGTGTGCCAGTTAAATAGCCGGTCACATTCAACTTTCAGGAATTGAGTTCTGGACGACTCCTGGTACCCGCTCTTAATTAGATTCAGATATGGTTTTGGGATTTCAGAGATCAAGGTCTTTTTTCGTTTATCAAAATTTCTTTCCTTAAGAGCTTTTTCATCTTTTCTTCCCCATGCCATTTGTATCATGCCTTCGCAGTTTGTGTAAAGGATGAACAGACTGTCCCCGTTCAGATATGCCCTGAACCCTTTTGGAATAAGCTCATCTTGGCTTGGTTTGGGTAGCAAGATCCATAAAATGTTCCAGTGTGTGGCCACTTTTTCAGCTTCGAGCGAGAGCCTCTTTCTAAGAGCAGTTCCTCTTCCTGTTGTGATGAAAAAGGCATCCCCTTGTATGATCTTTTCGCTTTTATTTTTGTCTGTGATGTGGACATTTCTCACCTGATCACGGCTCTCTGTGAATTGGGTTGCTGTGTGTCCTAAAAAAGCGGCATAAAGAGGAGACTTTGATAATTCTTCGTGCAGGTATAACAAAAATTTCTCTTGGTGAAGGATGATTCCAAAATCTGCTCCTTCATCGATTCCTTTTAATACGGCTACTGGTTTTTGGTCGAAAAAAACCCTTGCCGCTTCAGCCCTTACGCCCATCTTTAGCTCCAAGATGGCATCCATCAGACCCAGCTCCTCAAGGTGCTTCATCACTGACGCTTGGATCCCCTCACCACGAAACTCACGAGAAAAATCCAGATGTCTTTCGATAACGGTGACTCGAATATCATTCCGGACAAGAAGCCAGGCAAGCAGCATCCCCGCAGGGCCCGCACCAACTATTACTGCATGAGATGATTCGTTGTTCATGTTAAAGCCAATGGCTTAAATTAAATTTATGACAGAGAAGAAGTCCACAATTGTTGGAAGTTAATCATTCCTTTATCCCTGAAAGATCCAGAATAAATGCGTATTCCAAAGCGATTTCTTTTATAGCTTCAAACCGGCCGGATGATCCGCCATGTCCGGAGTCCATATTGCAATCAAACAAGAGAAGGTTTTCATCGGTTTTCATTTCTCTGAGCTTGGCGACCCACTTTGCGGGTTCCCAATATTGAACTTGGCTGTCGTGATAGCCGGTGGTAACAAGCAGGTTCGGATAATTCTGAGCTTTTACCTGATCGTAAGGAGAATACGACAGCATGTATTCGTAATATTCCTTTTCATTTGGGTTGCCCCATTCATCGTATTCACTCGTAGTCAGGGGAATGCTTTCATCAAGCATAGTTGTAACGACATCTACAAATGGTACAGAAGCAATAACACCTTTGTAAAGCTCAGGCTGAAGGTTGATAATAGCTCCCATCAGCAATCCCCCGGCACTTCCTCCCATGGCAAACAAGTTCTGCGAATCGGTGTATTGCTTTTCCATCAAGTACGCTGCGCAGTCATTAAAATCAGTGAAGGTATTCATCTTTTTTAGGAGCTTCCCATTCTCATACCATTGTCTGCCCATTTCTTCTCCCCCTCGAATGTGTGCTATGGCATAAATAAACCCCCGGTCCAATAGGCTAAGTCGGGTAGAACCAAAACCGGGATCGGTGCTGTACCCATAGGATCCATACGCGTATAATAGAGTGGGGTTTTTACCATTAAGCTCAAGTCCCTTTTTGTACACCAGAGAGATCGGAATTTCAACTCCATCATCCGCTTTTGCATAGATTCGTTTCGATTCATAGTCCGCAGAGTTAAAGTCTCCCAAAACTTCTTGTTGTTTGAGTAACTCTTGTTCTCGATTATTCATGTTGTAGTCATAAGTAGACCAAGGTGTGGTTAACGAGCTGAAGGAGTACCGAAGTAATTCCCCCTCGAAATCGGGATTGTATCCCGTCATTGCCACATAGGCTTCGTCATGGAACTCAATATAATGTTCCTCCTGATCACTATGGTTGATGATCCGTATGCCTGTTAATCCTTTTGACCTTTCTTCCAAGACCAGAAAGTCGCGAAACACTTCCATTCCCTCGAAAAGCACATCTGAGCGATGAGGAATTACATCTTCCCAGTTTTCTTTTGTCGTAGCTGCTGCCGGACATTTCATTAGCTTGAAATTTTGAGCTTCTAAATTTGTCCTAATGTAAAATTCATCTTTAAAATCAGATATGTGGTATTCAAGTCCACGTTCCCTTGGAGTAAAAACT
>JAAZYJ010000382.1 GCA_014239715.1 Flavobacteriales bacterium | reverse complement strand
TCTCCTGGTTGCTGCCCAGTACCAATAATTTTCCGGCCTGATATGTGCTGAAAACGATGGAAGATCGAATTTCCTCTAAGACCTCCAGAATTTGTTGGTCGTATTCAATCTCTAATCGTTTTTCTTCCATATAACGAGGCATTAAAAAAGGTCTAAGAATACTCCAAGACCTTTTACAAGTATGTTAGCTGTATTTATTTTGCTTCCAATTCCCACTTATCACTAGAACTGTCTTCCAGCCAAAGCTCCTTATTGGTCAGCCTCGTAATTTTAAACTGCTGAGTTGAAGTATTGCTTCCGTCCGTGTAAGTAACTCTTAGATCTTCCTTGTCGGCTGCCCATTCCCAATCACCATTGTACGTGTAGGAGTAAGATTGTCCTCCATACGTATACGAATATGATTGACTCCAGGAACCGTCTTTAGAGAAATCCCAAACTACTTCATAGGTATCGCCAACCGTCTGGGTACCAACTTTTACGATTTCCCATTCACCGGTTAATCTTGCCTTTTTTGATCTTAAGCTGAAAGATGGTCCATCTTCATATTTTGAACAGCTGGCAAAATTAAGAACCACAACCAAGGTCACGGCCATTAAGAATGATAATTTAATTTTTTTCATGGAATTCAGTTTTATTAAGCGATTCTGAAAATAGCACAAATTATTGATTATACACGCATTTTCTATGAAATATCTCAACTGGAAAAGTCCGCTTAAAAAGCGGACTTTTAGGAATTGTGGTTTGATTATTCAGGGTATAGAATTAGTCTATAATAACTGCTGACTTTTCGTTGCTGTTCAGTAGAAAATTTTCAGAGATCGAATCGTCAGTGCTTGTAAGCTTCATTGTATTCGTTTCACTTGTATATTGCCATTCAGCAATTAATGATGATTCAGATCCTATTCTGTAAAGAGCATATTTAACATCTTCTGTAGGTGTTTCAGTATCTTTGAATGAGTACCGGAGAGGCAATTTGTTTAGGTTAACGAAGCCGTTTTTGATTCCCACTGATTTCATGGTTCCGTCTGAATTGAACCGTACCAGCGAATACATGCATTTTTCCGTTTCAACATTCATGGTAATGTTAAAGTAGATCTCGCCATTGTTAACCGTGGCATTTAATTTATCAATGTTGTATGTGGTTTTCTTATTCTCACTGTTTTCGGTAGTGGAAGATCCTGCATATATAGTGGAATTAAAGATGCCTGCTGTAATAAGTGTTATTGTCAATACTAGATGTAGATGTTTCATTTCTTCGTTTTTGTTTGAATAAATTTACGGGACGCAAACAGAAACGATAAGTGGTTCTTTCCGAAAACCAAAGATGAACTTCCCAAATAGACTTTTGCTCCGTTTATTCAGAGTAAGTGAGAAACGTATAGTAAGGGTGGCTAGGGCAGTGACTGGGCTAATACTTCCATCAGCGCTTCTTTCCGTCTAACAGAAACGTCTACATGCGAATCGTCGGAGAGAATGAGGTAACCTCCTTTGCCTTTAACGTATTTTTTGATCTGTCGGAGATTGATCATATTGGATTTGTGCACACGGAAAAAATTACATTCTTCCAGCAGGTCTTCAAATTCTTTTAATGGTTTAGATACCACCACCTTTTGTCCGTTGAGCATATGGAACTTGCAATATGCCCGATCGGCCTCGCATCTTAAAATTTCACTTATTTCATAAAAGTCAATTCCATCTGAGGTAGGGAGTGCTATTTTTTCGAAATCAAACCCTTCATTTTTCCTATTATCCTTCAAGACCTCAAATTTCTTTTTCAGAAGATTATCATCTTGAACAACATTCATGCTGAGAATGGCTTTTTCAACTGCTGTTTTAAGCTCGTTGATGTTGATCGGTTTCAGTAAATAGTCTAACGCAGCAAATTTTATGGCTTTAATGGCATAATCAGCATGTGCAGTTGTGAATATTACCTGGAAATTTGGATTGGGCATTTCTTCCAATAGGCTAAATCCATTCCCTCCCGGCATTTCGATGTCCAGAAAAACAATGTCCGGTTGATGAGATTCTATAGCTGATCTTGCTGTTGCAACTGATTCTGCCTTTCCAACAACGGAAATGTCATGGCAAAACTGATCGATCATGCGAGCAAGTCCTTCACGATTTTTTTCCTCATCGTCAACTATTATAGCTTTTAGCATGTTAGTAGTTTTAATTAATACAACTTACTTCGTTTGCTGGTCGTCCAGCGTGTTTCTTCTATACATCCCACTGCGAGATCAAAGGCATGGTAACAATTACTTTTGTGCCATTGGGCTCCCCATCAGGAAGCACCAGGTCAAGCATTGTAGTATTAAATCCCTTTCCGATCTTGCTGTTCAACATTTCCATACGGACCTCAGTAAGCGACATGCCTTTAGATTCATGACTACCTACTTTTAGCTGTTTCAGCTCCCTTGCTTGTTCCCTTCCGATGCCGTCATCAACAATTTCACATTGCAAACAATTGTCTGAAGTCGTGAAATTGATCTTGATATTACCTTTTCCTTCTTTGTTTCCAATGCCATGTACGATAGCATTTTCTATATACGGTTGTAAAAGCATAGGAGGCACCATAATATCCTCCGGATCAATGTCATCCGCAATAGCAATGTCAAAAAACAGTTTGCCCTTGAACCTATCCATCTCCAGATTCAGATAGGTCGTCAGGAATTCGATCTCAGCTTGTAAACAAATGAACTCTTTATCTGAGTTATTTAAAGATGTTCTTACTAGATCTGAGAACTTTGAAATGCTCTCAATGGCTATTTCCTTATTCTCTTCCAATACGTGGAACTGTATTGAGTTCAACACATTGAATATGAAATGAGGATTCATCTGTGAGATCAAAGACCTCAACTTGTATTGCAGTGCTTCTTGCTCTTTCAATCTCAATTCGGATCTTGCTAATTCGTGAGATCGTATTAGCCCGTTTATCCTTGCTCTGAGTATAGCAGGGATAATTGGTTTTTCCACGTAATCACTGGCGCCGTATTCAAAACACTCGATGAGCGTGTTGTTATCGCCTTCACCTGTAATCATTATAACAGGGATGTTTACCCATTCCGGATTTCGTTTTATCTCTTTAAGAAGATCGATCCCATTGATGTCAGGCATATTGATGTCTAAAAGGATCAAGTCAAATTCTTCCTTTTCCATTCGTTGAATGGCAAACTTTGGCTTTGGAACAAAGGATACTTTATGCCCGAATCCCGTAACCAGCTCGGAGATCTGCTCAATTACCATTCTATCATCGTCTATTACCAGAACTTTACTCATTGGATGCTGTTAAGTTGTTCTAAAAGCTCCTGCTCGTTGCCGTCATAAATTGCATCCGCAATAAGTTTAGGCTTATCAAGCAGGTTAATTTTGTTCTTTTCAGCAAGTGCTTTAAGACCATCGAGCTCTGCAAGTAATTTTTCCGATTCGAAGATTGGAATTTTAAGCATTCTTTCAATGTGAGCTTCACATTTAACTTTGTGTTTTTCGGGAATGGTAACTTGAGCATTAGGGGCTTCGAGCAGCTCTTCCTGTTTCGTATTGCCGAAATCAAGTTCAGCGGGTGATGATCTGCCGAACCGGTTCAAAACTGAAAGTAATTTGTTCAGATCAAGCGGTTTGGTCAGGTAGTCTACGGCTCCAATTTCGTATGCCATTTTTCGTGTTTCTGCAAAGGCATCAGCGGAATAGGCTATTACCGGAATATTGCATATTTCACTATTTTCTTTGATCCTCTTTATTGTTTCCAATCCATCCATGCCTGGCATGTGCATGTCCATTAGGATAGCACTTGGCATGTGCTTTATCGTTTGCCCTATTCCTTCAAGACCGTTGCTGGCAATAATAAGTTCAACATTGATCTGCTCCATCAGTGCTTTAACAAGGTCTTGGTTCAGGGAATTATCCTCTACAAGTAAGACTTTAAAGTTGTCATCGAACTTGACATTGTCAAGATTGCTGAATTCATGTTGGGATTCCGTATTGACAGGGTTAGCAGCAATTAATGGCAGCGTCACCTTGAATGCAGACCCTTTGTCTTTGGTGCTCTTGACAGTAATAACTCCTTGCATTAATGTGACTATGCTACGTGAGATCGCTAATCCCAGGCCTGAACCTCCAAACTCCCGGGTTACGGAGGTGTCTTCTTGTTCAAAAGGATCGAAAATGCTCTCCAGTCTATTTGCATCTATACCAATACCTTGATCCTCCACAAGAAAAACAAGTCTGTCTGATTGCTTTTTTGCTTTGATTATTACTTCTTTGCCAGCCGCCGTAAATTTGATGGCATTTGAGGATAAGTTCATCAGCACCTGCATCATTTTAGTTCTGTCACCGTAAATATATTTGGGTAACATGTCATCCAGCGTGTAGCTGAACTTAATACCTTTCTCTTTTGCAGAGGACTTATTGAGATGATAAACGTTCTTAATGATCTGTTCCAACTGAAAATCTTCGTTATCCAATTCCAGTTTCCCGGATTCAATTTTGCTCAGATCCAATATGTCGTTGATAATGGCAGATAGGTTCTTGCTACTCATTTCAATATTCTCCAAGTATGCCATGGATTTACCTGAGAACCCCTCTTTTTCAGAAATGCCTTTCATGATCTGGCTGAATCCCAATATTGCATTTAACGGGGAACGGATTTCGTGACTCATATTGGCCAGGAAATTGGTTTTTGCGCTGCTGGCACTCTCCGCCAGATCTTTAGACCTTTCAAGTTCTTTTTCTATGATCCGCCGTTCAAATATTTCATTTCTTAATTCCGCTGTTCGTCTTTCAACCGCGCCTTCAAGGTTTTCCGTGAACCGCTTGATCTCCTCTTTGTTTTGGTGGTGTTCAATAGAAATTTTCAGAATGTTGTTAATGACTTTAATTGAGTCAATTTCCTTGATCGTAATTTCTTTTTCAGTGTTGAAAAAGACAACGATTATACCCCTTATTCCTAAATGCCTGGATACTGTAGGGAATGCATAGCCTATTTTTGAATAGTTGGTAACAACCTGCTCATCGTTGATATTAAATCGTGCGTAATCCCCCTTTGTATTTTCCTTAATAATTAATTTAGGATACATTCCTTCGAATTCCAGTTGGCTTAAGAAGTCCTCATGGTTTCCCGAGTTGCATCCGATCAGGCTGTATTGTTGCTCTATTCTGCTATAGGTGTAGACCGCAACAAGCATATCTCCAGACCTTACTTCCTCAAGAGACAATAATGCTTGATGCACGATTAGCTTGTATTCAACACCTTTTGCCACATTCTCCAAAAGGCCTTGCTGAACGTGTTTGTTGCGTTCTTGTAATTTTTTTGCAGTAATGTCTCTGACGATGTCCCTGGAACCTAGATACTTTCCGTTATTGTCAAATACGGCTGTAGAGCTGACCTCCACATATTTTGTTTCGCCATTCTTCGCGATAATCCGTCCTATGTAATTTGAGTTGGAATCAGCTGATCGTAAATTTTTATAGAAATTTTCGGTTTTATCCCGATCTAAAGGATGGACCAGATCTGTCAATTGGATCTTCAACAATTCTTTCTGGGAATACCCGAATAATTTTTGCGCGGCATTATTAGCTAAAGCTATCGCCCCATCTTCATTCAGAGAGATGACAGCATCTTTTAAATTATTGACCAGGTCCGTGTATTTCTCATTTGATATTTTTAAGTCTTGCTCGAACCGAATTTTGTTCAATACATTATTGGCTTGCTGCAGATATCTCAATACCGCGTCCAAAGTATCTTTTTTTGGCATTTCACTGATAGTGAATGCGATGATTGCTTTAACTTCATCTCCAAAGAGGATCGGTAGCAAGAGAAAAACATCAATTTTCAAAATTTGGATGACCTTTGGAGCTAGTTTCTTTAGAATTTTTGAATTGACGTGCTCCTTGATGAACTTTTCTTTTTCCTCTTGGGAATCAATGATTATGGGGTTCCTGTTTTCAAGTAGATCCTGGATGAACGAATTCGTCGTCGGGTCTGGGACTACTGTCCCGATTTTAATTTTAGATAGTTTTTCAAGTTTTGATTTAATGCCCGGGCTTATTACTTCCGTTTCAATTGAAAGCTTTTTACTGGAAGAGTTGTAATTGTACAACCGAACACCGGAAGGATTGATAAATTCGGTGAGACCATCTAGGATCATTTGGTTCAAATAAGCCAGGCTTTTCCCTTTTTCACCGGCTTTAATTAGGGTTTGTGTGAAAAGGATCTCTTTATAAGACATTTGCACGTCTGCCTCAGCTTGTTTTCTTGCAGATATGTCTCGAGCCTGATACTGAATTACCTGCTCATCTTCATACTTGGAGATCTTTGCACTGACCTCAACCGGCAATACTTCGCTAGATTTTCGCTTATACCTGTGTTCAAACGTCACTTTACCATGCTTCTTCAGCTCCTGGTCGATCCATTCTTTTTTCAAAGGATCAAAAGGCATGTTGATTATATCGACTTTGCACCCGATTAGCTCATCTTTGGCGTAGCCAAGCATTTCAGCCGCCTTAATGTTCACTTGCTTAAAAACACCGTCTTCAATAGAAACGACGTAAATCCCGTCGTTTGCATTTTCAAAAAGTGTTCTGAACTTATATTCACTTTGTTTTACCGATATCTCGGCTTTTTTCGTTGCTGTGATATCACTAAGCACAGCCATTCCACCAATTTTGACCAATTCTTCATCGTAGAGGGGAGTTGCATTGACGGAGAGATACATATCAGTTTCTTTGATATACATTTCACAATTCCTACTTGTTACCCCATGCTTAATTGCCTTCGTCAATGGCAAATGTTCTTGTTTAAATAGTGTTGTTGTGTCAATATTGTACAATTCAAATTCTTCCTTCCAGCTGGCTTTTTTGTTGCGAGTTGAGCCTATTCCGAGTAATTCAGTCGCCTTATCATTCCAGATAAGAATGTTCATGTCGTTATCAGCAACAACTACTGCTTCTGTTGATTGCTGAATGACATTGTTCAGAAGGTTGGTTTTCTCAAACAGGTCTTTTTCCGTCATTTTCTGAGATGCAATATCTCTAAACAGACAGTAGTAGCAATCCAACTCTTTAAAACGGATAGGTTTTACCTTGACATCCACAGGAATAGGGGTTCCATCTTTGTGAATATGAGTATGTTCAAATGCAGCGACACCTTGATGCTGAATTTGGTCATCTATGCTAAATAGCAATTGGTCGGAGATCTCTTTTTCAATATTCCTGATATCCGAGCCTAGTAATTCATCTCTGGAATATCCTATGTGTTCAACAAATGCATGGTTCAACTCAATAATTCTAGTGCGATTTTCATCAATAATAATAATGGCATCTGTTGCCTGCCTGAATAGATTAATGTATGATGTCGCATCTGGTACCAAAGAAGAAAAATGCTCAGTTTGAAAGGAAATTTGTGTTAGCTGCTCACCATCTATTGAAATGTGGTCAACACAAAATTTTACAGCTCCATTTTTCTTGAACACCCAATCAGCTCTATATTGAGTTTCATTTTCGGAATTGATATGTTCTTTCAACTTTTGAAAAGACTTATTTCCGGTTTCGGAAATAGGTTTTAGGAAATCGAACAGATCAGTATTAATTGGATTATCAAAATTGAGAGTTCTGAAAAATTCCACTCCTGCCTTGTTAATAAATGTAATGCAGGATTTATTATCTATTAGAATAACCGGGCAGGGGACAACATCAATGGTCGCTATGCCTACTTGTTGAAAGGGTGCTGTAGTTAGTTGTTCCAAGTTAGTCTCACGGTTGTTTATGCCATTTTATCAATCGTGAATGGCAGTTCAACACAGTTATACTGAAATTATTGCAGTTTGTTCCATTGTTTTTACTTATTGTGCACAAAGTCGTAATTAATGGCTAACACACGGGATCGCCTTGTTGATCATACTGTTTGTTGATTTAATTGAGTGTAAGTACTGTTTGGAAACCAGATATGGCATTTCGGAAATTAGTATTTGCATATCTTTATTATGATGACGAACATTGCCGTAATAATTTAATGGTATCCTGAATGAACTTAAAAGCACTACTCTCGTTATTGATCTTGTCTTTCGCTCTCAGTCCCAATGCTGTATTGGCTCAATCACCGATTGCGGCATTGAATGCTTCCGTGAATGCCGGGTGCTCTCCTCTAAGCGTCACTTTTGATAACTTATCAACTGGATCTGTGTCTTACATGTGGGATTTTGGTAATGGTTCAACTTCGGTCATTGACAATCCTACTGTGGTTTATTTGGCTCCTGGATCTTACACTGTAAAATTAATAGCAACTTCTTCTGCTGGTAATACTGATACGCTTACAATGAGTAATTACATTGAAGTGCTTCAGGATCCAATAGCCTCATATTCGGTGTCTCAGGTAGGTAGCTGCGCTAATAGCAACTGGGTTAACTTTGATAATACCTCCACCAATTCCAGTGATTACCTTTGGGATTTCGGTGATGGTGGATCTTCTACTTTAGCTTCTCCAACCCACACTTATGCTGATGATGGGAGCTACACCGTTACATTGATTGCCTCTAATTCAGTTGGATGCTCGGATGTAAGACAAATGATCAATGTTGTTGTGATCAATCCATTGCCTGATGTAGCATTCACCGTAGATCAAAATTTCTCTTGTGATTCTAACACTGTTTATCAGTTTGACAACCTTACACCAGCGGCATCCGTTAGCATATGGAACTTTGGTGACGGCTCTTCAGCATCAACAGCATCTCCAAGCCACAATTATGGGACATCAGGAATATTTGATGTTACGTTGATTACTATGAATTCGCTGGGCTGCATTGATACTTTAACAAAACCAGGTATTATTGAAAATTTTGGATCCTCTTCAATTTCCTTTTGGTGGGAAGAAATTGCAGGAGGAAACGGTGACAGTATAATCTGCCTTGGGGATGAACTGCAGTTCCATGTTGATTCTGCTGTTGACGCGATTTCCTATTCCTGGGATTTTGGAAATGGAATAACAGACACGAGTGATTTCCCGGTGGTACAGTATAGCTCTACAGGTTTATTTGATGTTACGTTGCAAGTTGTTAATGCACTTGGCTGCCTGGCAGATCTTACCATGGCAAATTTTGTGACGGTGGCCGAATTACCTATTGCTGATGTAACGCCATCGGCGGACACGGCTTGCGCTGGAGACCTGATCGAATTTACGAATAATAGCATCAACACTGTTGGTCATTGGTGGGTTTTCAATGCGGGATCACCAGGTGCTTCTGTTTCTGCGTTGGCAGAACCGTCGAGAGTATATGCGAATGAAGGAAGTATAGTATCGGAATATTACGCCATTAGCCCGTTGGGGTGTAAACAAATGACGTACGTCCCAATAACGATTATTGGTCATGAAACGGATTTCTCCGTAGACGAGACCTTAGGTTGCGCGCCATTTGAAACTAATTTTACTAAGCTAGATTCTAACGCCGTGGCTTGGGATTGGGATTTTGGCGATGGCAATACGTCGAATGTTCAGAACCCCACCCACACGTATCAATTCAGTGGACAGTTCGACGTCACTTTGGTCTCTACGGGTAGTAATGGGTGCAAAGACACTTTAACGATTGGATCATTGGTTGATGTAACCGCAGACACCGTGAATATCACACTTTGCGATACGGTTTCAGGTTGCTTGCCATAC
>JAAZYJ010000347.1 GCA_014239715.1 Flavobacteriales bacterium | reverse complement strand
TGTCAGCTTTTGAGCCGCACCTTCAACCAAGGATTGGGTTTCGCGAAGCAATGTTGCGACCTCTGCAAACTCTCTTGCATCCACCTTAGCAGGTTTTGCTCCCTTTCCAGACCGAACCCGAAAGGAGATGATGCCATCATCATCAAGGTTGATAGTCTGCCGAACAGTCTCGGCGGGAGAAAGGTTGTCGGTTGGAATCTCATCAATACCATTGGATGCATAATGCTCCAAAGTATCTACATACTCCCCAAAATCCGACACTGGCATGACTTGGGCGCCAGATCCTTTGCCTCGATTCATTGCGAAGCTAACCAGCGCCACACCGTCATCGTCAAGCGAAACACTCATCGTTTCGCGAATAGTCTGAGCAGCAGACTGGGTTGACTCATTCTCAAAAATACTTGCCTTGCTCATCTTTTCTCCTGTTGAATTAGAGCGGTATGCTCTGATATGGAATAACATTCCAGACTAATTTTTCGACGGCCTACTTTTATATCCGTCGAGGGACTTCTCATTCCTTCCCTCACTACCGAATAACATTGCAGACTAAATCCCTGAGCCTCTTAAGTGTGAAACTTTTGCCCGTATCTGGGGTCTTTGGACAAAGTAAACTTTTTGCACACGTACGCGCATTACGTGTTTGTAGTGCGCGAGTGTGAATCAATTATCTTCTGACGCAGTTCCCTGATCCGTTGCTTTATTTCATTGTATTCAGATATATCAACCGCCGATGGAAGCCGACGTTCAAGGTGAGATAGTAGTTTCTTCAATCCACGTTCATTCATTTGCTTTCTTCTCTTTCTTTTTCTTAGCTGCTTCTCGCGCTTTACTTTCAAGCTCTTGACGCCTTTTCATTCGCTCAAGAACATGTTGAATAGATGAGCTGTGACCAGGAATTCTCACATTAAACATTAAACCTATCCTTTCAAAAGGCCCCATGGGTCGTTAGTAGCCTGGCAAAGAATTTGACAAACTGCAATATCAGTATGGCCACCAACCATTCCGACTGCTACGTTCAGAATGTCTGCCATCATTGCGCTAACCTCTGGAGTGATCTCGTTAGGGATTACAGACCGAAAAAGACTTGGTGATCCATTTTCCATAAACGCTGCAATTTCAAATACATTATGATTATCAATAGTCATGGTGCGAGCGATGACTGGAACCTTATTGTTCTTATAAGCATAAATCATCATGTTATTTACTCGGCTTACAATCTCCGATGCCAAATCATGATCATCAAAAACCTCAGCAAGCATTTCGAGGCAGGCGTTCCGCATAACCGCAGTAGGCTGCTCAGTATGAAAAAATATAGGTGATCCGACAGTATCCATTTTAATGACTCCATTTATCTGTTCATCATTGAATAACATTGCAAACTAAATCCCCGGCGGCCGAATGCAAACTTTTTGCCCATGGTGGGGTCAGGGAATTAATCCAGAATGTTATTTGGTAATGGGAATAGGCCCAACAAAATAGGAGCTTGCATTTAGATGCCAGAAAATAAAAATGAAAATAAAAAGAACAAGTATTCTCACAGGAAAGACAAGGGTGAGAGAAATTAGCGTAACGGCAGAGCAGCTAAAAGAGTGGAGTAGGGGCTGTGATATCCATACAGTAATGAGCAATATAAACAAAGAAGATAGAGAATTTATCGTTACTGGCACAATTCCTGAAGAATGGAAAGCTTTTTACCCCGAGTAAGGTAAAATAGATTTAGTTTACAATGTTATTCAACTTTGAATGGGTCCATAGCTCAACGGGTAGAGCGTCGGACTTTTAATCTTTAGGTTCAGGGTTCGAGTCCCTGGCGGCTCACCATTTTAATGTGTTCATTTCTGAAATTGTGATTATATTTTAACCAGCTACAGAAATTGCTTATTTTAAGGGTCACTGTAGCTTTTGTTTTG
>JAAZYJ010000324.1 GCA_014239715.1 Flavobacteriales bacterium | reverse complement strand
GATCTCTTTACTCACCGCTGTATTCACACGTTTTCTATAGTGAACGTTCCTCTCTTCCAGATAGCTCATAAAATAATCGAAGCAGGCCTTGTGCTTGCCGACCAGCTCCGGCGGGAATACTCCCTTCTCTTGGAAAGTACCTTCCAGGAACAGATTGGCAGCAGCAGTTGCGGTATACCCCGTTGTTCTGGCCATGGATGATGTTTTTGTAACCGGGCAATACTCATCGTACAGATCATAAACGATCTCTTCAATTTCTCCCGATTCATTCTTTCCTTTCAGACTCACCCTCATCACGGTCAGCTCCTCTTCTTCGTCTCCCAGCTTCCACTCATTAAAGAGTATTTTGCTTGTAAAATCAAGCTTGTTAACGGACGTGCCGTTCACCTCAATTGAGTCATCACCGAAAAAGCCGCTCTCTTTCAATACCCTCACGTATTCAACATGACCCGGATATCGAAGCGTCTTTTCTTTCATGTTCGGAATGTGTGGCATCGTGAAGATGATGGACCTCAATCCGTCAGAATTAAACGACTCCAACGTGCCGACCTTATCAAATTCAACAAATTCGCAATCGGTCAGCGGTTCTCGCACAACAAGCTCTCCGTGCTCAACATATCTTGCCGGTCGGGTATATTCTTCAATAACATCTATAGGAGAAAACGGAGCTTTGTAGCAGAACGGCCATTTTTTTACTTTAGGCAATCCACCGACCAGACATTCAAAATCGGTCAGCTTGTGGGTTTCATTATAGTAGCCCAGGATCACATTGTCCATTCCGGGTGCTACACCACAATCTACAATGGCAGTTACCCCTTTTTCCTTAGCAAGCTGATCCAGATCCAATGAATTTTCCGGAAAGAAGGAGATGTCTACAACGTTCATTCCCGCCTTGATGATGTTCTCCAGGGTCCGGTAACCCAAAAACCCCGGAACGGCAGAAACAACCAGGTCAAAATTACTGATGGTCTCTGTTAGTGTTTCTTCATCCGTTACGTCAAGCTGCATGGTGTTCAGCTCTTCACATCTCTTTTTCGCTTTTTCTAAAGCAGCTGTATTGACATCGGTTAACAATACGTGATGTTTTTTAGCAAGGTCTATGGCCATGGCGCTTCCTACCATTCCGCCGCCTAATACAATGATCTTATTCATAATTGAATCCGTTATACATTAAAATAAATAATAAATGAGAGTAGCAACAGGGTGAATTCCTATACAAGCAGCTAAAGTCCCGGGATGAGAACCCATGGCATTTTACTTACACTATCTGTTGTCATTAAGAAGATGGTGCAAATTTAAATTAAATTCATGAACCAGCGGTATCTGATCTTACTTTTCAGTTTCCTTTGTCGGGTTTGATCAAACCACTTACATTGTATCATGCTTCGACAATACGCGCAAGTAGCAGTCCAAGAATAGATTTGTCTTGACTTTCAGTTGTTTCAAAACTTTCTTACCTATATTGCGGATTTCGCACCATCTTTGTCAAAATACCACAAAATGAAGTTAATAGCCACGCTATTTTCGTTGCTCGTGCTCAATTTCGGCGTTTGTTCACAGATTGTGATCAATGAGTATTGTGCAGCCAATAATTCCTACGCTGACGCATTCGGCAAGACCCCGGACTGGATCGAATTACACAATTCCGGTGGGGGTTCCGTTGACCTGACCGGTTACTTTCTGAGTGATAAGGCAGGCAATCCACTTAAATACACATTGCCTTCAGCAACAATCAATTCAGGCCAGAAACTGATGTTCTTCTGTACACGAAGAAATACCACAGTTGGTGGCGAGTACCATACCAATTTCAAGCTGAGGCAAGCGTACAATTCGGAAAAGATCATCCTTTCTGACGCAACAGGAACCATTATTGATAGCTTAACAATAATACCTTGTCAATACGGGCATTCCCGTGGCCGTGAAACCGACGGTGCTGCAACTTGGAAACTATTCAGCACACCTACACCAAATTCGGCAAATTCAGGAGCTATGGAAGAATATACAGCTACACCCACCATGGATCAGCCATCCGGGGGATATTCCGGCAGCGTAAACGTGAATATCACATCGACTGACGCCAGTGCGACCGTTCGTTATACGACCGATGGCTCCACACCTTCCGCGACTTCAACAATTGCATCTGGTCCTATAGCCATTTCGATCACTACCGTGTTGCGCGCCAGGGGATTCAGCTCCACTTCCGGAGTGCCTGTTAGCTTTGTAGAGACCAACACTTATTTTATTGATGAAGCACATACGGTAAAGGTGGTTTCAATTGCCGGAGATGACGTAACCGGATTTATTGAAGATACAGACTGGGGCGCTTTTACTGATGATTTTGATTGCACGATCGAGTATTTTGAAAGCGCTCTCACACTGATCGATGAAGGATCAGGCATAACGAACAAACACGGGAATGATTCGTGGGCCTATGACCAGCGCGGCATCGACTTTGTCATGGAGGATGAATTTGGCTACAACAACGGCATCCATGATCAGATCTTCAGAGAAAAGTCAAGCAGGAATGAATACCAGAAACTGATCATCAAAGCGGCAGCAAATGACAATTACCCCTCGGAGACAGGTGGTTGTCACATGCGGGATGCATATGTGCACACCTTATCTCAAAAAGGAAATCTATTGATGGATGAGCGATCTTACGAGCCTTGTATCCTTTATGTCAATGGTGCTTATTGGGGAGTATATGAGCTCCGTGAAAAAGTGGACGATCATGATTTCACCAACCATTATTACCAGCAAGGTCAATACGACCTCCAATTCTTAAAGACCTGGGGAGGCACCTGGGCTGAATACGATGCAGGTGGAACAGCAGAGACTGACTGGGATACATTTAAGGCCTGGGTGGCAGCAAACGACATGACCATTCCTGCCAATTGGAATACAATGAAATCTCAATACAAATGGCAATCCCTTGTTGATTACATGGTGCTCAACTCGGTTATCGTTTCGGCTGATTGGCTCAATTGGAATACCGCATGGTGGCGTGGAATGGATCCGCTGGGGCAGAAAAAGAAGTGGAGATACGCCCTTTGGGACAATGATGCCGCCTTCGGCCATTATTATAACTACACAGGTGTTCCTGATCAGGGACCAACAGCTGATCCATGTAATCCTGAAAATCTTTCGGATCCAGGAGGTCAAGGACATGTTCCGATTTTAAATAAACTGATGGAAAATGACACTTTCCAACAATATTATGTTTCTCGATATATAGACTTGTTTAACGATGTATTTAACTGTGATGCTATGATTTCACATTTAGACAGTTTAATTACATTAATAGACCCTGAAATGGATAAACAATTTGCACGTTGGGGAGGAAGTAGATCAGGCTGGGAAGCAAATGTGCAATCCTGGAGAGACTGGATCACTACGCGATGTACTGAGCTGGAACAGGGAATGATCGATTGCTACGAACTAACAGGACCATTTGCATTGACCTATGACGTACAGCCCGCCGGAGCAGGCACCATCAAAGCAAATTCATTGTGGTTGCCCACCTATATTTTCAGTGGAGACTATTATGGAGGTATAGACATTATTCTGCAGGCACAAGCGAATGCCGGCTATCAGTTTGCTTATTGGGAGTTCGGCGCTCACGTTCCGACTCCTTCAATCGATTCTGCCGGAATCCGATTTCAGGCAACAGGTCCGGATGACATCATTGCCCATTTTGCAGAAATTGGCACTACCCCGGTAATTCCATCAACCTTCGAAGGGTTTCATGTTCCCAACGCCTTTTCGCCCGACAACAATGGGCTGCACGATCAGCTGGAGTTCTTTGTGGGCTATGATATTGCTAAATTCAAGCTGAGCATATACAATCGCTGGGGCCAGCTGCTCTTTCAAACGGAACAAGCCGGTGCCTACTGGGACGGTCAATTTAAAAATCAACCTTCCCCAAACGGAGTTTATACCTATATCCTTGGTTTGGAAAAAACAGACGGGACGGAAGAAATAAGAGGCGGAAACATAACACTTGTAAGGTGATTAGAAAGTATTCAATCTTGGTGGTCTTTTTTGGGGCTTGTATTACTTGCAAAGCGCAAGACATTCATTTTGCGCAGTCAGCCCAGATCCCTATTCTCATTAATCCTGCCAATACCGGGCTTTTCCAGGGCTGGGAACGAGTGATCCTCAATCATCGTCAGCAATGGACCTCCGTTCAATCTCCATACATTACAACAAATGGAAGTTTTGAGATGAATATTGGAAAGCCCGAAAACCACGACAAGGCTTATTTGGGCGCCGGCATTAACTTCTATAGCGATGTTGCAGGGGATTCAAAGTTTGGAACCACAACGGGAAGTCTGAATTTGTCTGCCATCGTTCCGATTGCGAATAAACATACCCTTGCAGCCGGCATGCAATTCGGAGGAGGCCAGAAAAAAGTGAATTATGACAACCTCATCTGGGCTTCACAATTCAATTCAACTGATGGCGCATTCGACAATACGATCACTGTGGGTGAACCTGTTGGTATCGCATCTAATTTTTATTTCGACATGGGAATGGGTGCCGTATACCAATATAAAAATCATGATGTCAGCTTCGGTAAAGGAGAAATACTCAGAAGAGCTCACGCCGGAGTAGCACTATTCCACCTAACCAAACCCAATGTGGATTTCGGCGGAGCCACCACACGCATGAATGCCAAGCTGGTTGCGCATGGAGATGTCATGGTCAACATCCCGGGATCAAAGCTTTCAATTGAGCCGAATTTTGTGATCTTCAAACAAGGAGCATTCTCCGAACAGCTGTATGGAACTCTACTGAAGATCGAGATCAAGTCCGGAACCAAATACACGGGCATCTATACGGAATCCTTTATTTCTTTCGGAGCGAAATATCGGGTTCGCGACGCCATTATACCTGAGTTTTTTCTGGAGCTCGATGCGTTTAAGATCGGCTTATCGTATGATATGAACTTAAGTTTTACAGAAGCTTCACGGTATATGGGTGGGTTCGAGATATCGTTGCAGTGGGCCAACTTAAATACGGCCTTATTTAAACGACGTAACTCGAAAGGCTTTAAAAAGCCCGGCCCCGGTGCATAATGAGCTTCTTCAAAGACATTTTCAAAAGGTTCAAACCAATTTATGTTGCGAACAGTTTGGTTAATTACAACAAGCTCGCAAATGACAAGGAGCTCTATCAAAAATATGGTCTTTCAAAAAACTTAGCATCAGGCATAAAAAATGCAGACTTTAAAGGTGTGGATGCTGCCCTGCCCTGGCTGGATCGAGAGTCCTCGAACGAT
>JAAZYJ010000179.1 GCA_014239715.1 Flavobacteriales bacterium | reverse complement strand
TGTTCATGTTGTATTGCACCCAAACCGGTTGCAAAACCAACATCGCAGATCAAACAATTGAATCCGTTCATATCAACGGACAAAAATTCACAGGGTATGGCGCAAAGGTCCAAAAATAAGGTGTCTCCGTTTCTATGATTCACCACAGCACAACCAACCGGTTCGATCAGATATGTAAAGGCTATGCATGCCCCGGAAGAATGCATCGTATCCAAAACAGCCCACTCTCCATTGCATCCGCTTGTAGGAGGAATCATGTAGATCGTATTAGCGGAATACACGTACTGTGCATGTGCAAACAACGGGAAGCAAAAACAAACCAGAATAAGAGCTCTTTTCATACTCGCGACAGGGATACGTGCATCCATAAAACGAGTACAGCAGGATTTGGTTGCTTGTTTAGAACATAACTTGCCCGTTAACATTTGATGCAAGGAAGATCAGTTTTCCGTATTTTTGAACTGTAGATTCATAACTGCGAAGTATAAAGAAATGAAATTTCCACTTGCAATAGCCTTGTCGGTATTACTTTGTGTTGTTAAGGCACAAGGTGACATCGTGGACAATTTTCGGCTGACACCATCCAACAGCGAAGTGTTACTTTCGTGGGACATAGTAGCCGGGAACACCTGTGATGGCATATCGATCCTACGCTCAACAGACGGGATCAATTTTCAAGAGATAGAATTAATCGAAGGCATTTGCGGAAGTATCCTTGAGCCCATACCCTATTCCCACCTGGATGAATCGCCCGAAGACGGATGGAATTATTACAAGATCCAGCCCGGTAGCTTTAACGAATCCGAAGTATTGCTCATCGAATTGGTGAAAGTCAATGATAATGGCCATCACATAAGACCCAATCCAATAAGTGATCAGGGAAGGATCTATTTCAATAATCGCTTTAATGAAGAGCATAGCATTGAGATTTATGGTCTAAACGGCAAGCTGTTTCACAAGCAAACTACAGATCTGAATTACTTTAGCATTAATGCCATGGATCTGCATGAAGGGTTTTTCACCTTTGCGATCTACCCAAGCCGCACAAAGGATCAGATAACATCAGGGAAGTTCGTGATCGAAAGTCAAAATTGATCCTCCGGCTGGAATTCACAAATGAATATTACTACTTTTAGCTAATTATTCGTCTATTTTTTAAATTGCTCAAACGACTATGATGAAGAACTTTACAATCTCCCTATTTCTTGTAACTATATCCGCATTTGCTTTAGGTCAATCCGAAACAAAGCAGAAAGCAAGTGTTCAAGAGAACACCCAACAGGTCGGGCGGGTATCCAAAGAACAATTTAAACAAATGATCGAAAGCTATCCAGATGCTCAGATCGTTGATGTAAGAACGGAAGAAGAATTCAACAGAGGTTCCATTTCAAATGCCATTAACATCGACTATATGGGTAAGGATTTTGAATCCAAAATTCAGGAGCTGAAAAAGAACACCCCAACGCTGATCTATTGTCATGGTGGAGGGAGAAGCGCAAAAGCACTGCAACTTTTTAAGAAAGCAGGTTTTACTCGTGCCGCGGAACTAGAAGGCGGTTATTCTAACTGGGATTAAAGCCCTTGAAGTTTCTCAACGCTTCCGGCAAATTTATCCGCAGAAATACGCTGCTGTTTCTGATCGCATCTTTAACATTGGGATTGGCCCCTTTCGTTCCGGAACCGCATCTCTGGGGAAAAATAAAGTGGATATCGGGTGGAGCTGTTGGCATGCAACCGATGGACTGGTTTGATTTTGCGCTTCATGGCACTCCATGGGTCTTGTTGCTGTTATCTATAATTCTGAGACTGAAGAGAAATCATTCTGAAAAAAATTAAACCCTAAAGGGTTCACACCCCAAACTGCTTAAGATGGTGGTCGTGATGCTTGTAGCTCGCCCACCCTTTTTCTTCCACGGTCATCCGACCAAAAAGTGCGTGCTCCGTTTTTAAGACCTCATCTTTGCTTGAAGTAGAAGCCAGATCAAGGGACTCTAGAAATCGATTCCTGGAACTTTCAAACTCCTGTTTGGTCACCACCACATATTGAGGATGAGTTTGAGCGTTCCTGCCATATGATCTCGTACTCAGAACCGCCTTCTTTATAGCCCTCCTGAACAGCCTGGCCAAAAAAGGTGTTTTCTGTAGCTGCTTTCCATTCATTACCTCTTGCACCTCTGCGCAATGTGCCAGCATCTGCCCCACATCCATTTTACCCCATCCGGGAGTTGAATCAGGGGTGAGCCGGTGGATCCTGGCCAAAAGCTCATCATAATGCTCCGGGTCGTAAATATTCTTCGTCATTCTTCAGTTGGCTGCTCTGATTTTTTCTTCAATTGATACGCAATGTTCAGCCCGGCGGAAATGCCACCATGGGGATTACTGTTGTAGTGGACCTTATATTCAATTGCCGGTGAGATCCGAAATTTCTTATCTGACAGATATTGATGATAGCGCAACCCCACTGACCCACCGGCGTAAGAATCCCGTCCTTCACCTTTTAAGAATTCAAACTGCAACGGACTGATATACGGCGCCAGTCCGGACTTTTCGCTTAATTTGATATTGTAGCTGATGCCTTCAGGAATGATCGCAGTGAGTACACCCAAGGCCAGACCAAGTCCGATCTGGTTGTTGCCCGTTGTATCTTCCGTTCCGGCAACTGCAAGACCCAGAAACACACCACCAAATGGTGCCAACGGCATGTGAAAGTACTTTTATCCAAACAGCAAGCTGTAGTGAATGCCTACTTTTTCCCAGGCCAGAATATCCAGCTCCAATCCACCATATCCCCTTGGTGCATACTCCTTAATGTTCAAATAGCCGCTTCTAGCTGTCAGGTAGGACGTTCCTTTTTCTATTTGGGCATACGTTTGAAAGGAAAACAACAGAAAGACAACTATTGCTGTGATGGATTTCATATTGCATTGAACAAATGTTGACGCAAGATAACATTTATCATCACAAAGAAAGTCAGTCCACCACTTTTACCTTGTCATCACCAGTACTGATCACTTTGAATTCTGTTCTTCTGTTTATCGCATGGCTTTCTTCGTCGCAGGAAGAACGAACCCTACCTTCACAAGCACAGTCGTTCAACAATT
>JAAZYJ010000181.1 GCA_014239715.1 Flavobacteriales bacterium | reverse complement strand
GGAACTCTTCCATCCAGTGCAGTGCCTTAGTACATTGTTCCGTAAATTTTAACGGAGGGACCTCATCTGTTATTAAATCGAGAGCAATCATTCAGGGAACAATGTATTAATTATAACTTTGATATTTAAAAAAATAATGCAACAATCGTGCGGAACTTGATGGACAGCCTGATAATCTCGTTAAAACGATTGATATGCCAAAATTAGATGACTCGATTAAGTGTGAATATTAATAAGGTGGCCACTCTAAGAAATGCCAGGGGCGGTAACGTGCCGGATGTAATTCAAGTGGCGAAGGATCTGGAGCTATATGGAGCTCAGGGTATAACGGTGCATCCTCGGCCGGATGAACGGCACATTCGTTATGCTGACGTAAAACGACTTTCCGCAATAATAAAAACCGAGCTTAATATTGAAGGTAATCCTATGGAGGAAAGGTTCGTAGATCTGGTATTAGATGTTAAACCTGATCAGGTAACACTGGTTCCGGATGTCGAAAATCAGCTAACAAGCAATCATGGATGGGATACAATTAATAATAGGAAATATCTGACCGAGATCATATCGGTATTTAAAAGTGCCGGTATCAGAACATCTATTTTTGTTGATGCCAAACAGGAAATGCTGGAAGGAGCTTCGGAGGTCGGAACAGACCGGGTTGAATTATATACGGAATCATATGCAATCGATTATATGAAAGACAGGGAAGTGGCGATTGCTCCGTTTGTAGAAGCGGGGATTAAAGCCAAGGAATTAAGTTTGGGATTGAATGCCGGTCATGACCTTAATCGAGACAATTTAAAATTCTTCAGCGAGAAGGTCCCCGATTTGTTAGAAGTGTCAATCGGACATGCATTCGTGGCAGATTCGCTGTACTATGGGTTTGAAAACACGGTTGGACTTTACCTAAGGGAGTTGAGATGAATCTTAATTACAGGGAATACGGCTCAGGGCAACCACTGATCATATTGCACGGTTTATTTGGGTCTTCCGATAATTGGCAGAGCTTGGGAAAACGGCTAAGCAAGGATTTCCATGTTTACCTTATTGACCAAAGAAATCACGGTAGATCGGGGCATTCCAATGATCACACCTATGAGCTGATGGCGGATGATTTAGATGAGTTCATACTGGAAAAGGATCTGGAAGACATTATCTTAGTTGGGCACTCAATGGGAGGCAAAACAGCCATGACCTATGCACAGTTGGATGACACCAGGTTGACCAAGCTGGTGATAGTGGATATTGCTCCCAAAGAATACCCGATGCATCACAATACAATTGTGGAAGGGTTAAATGCTATAGATCTTACTATTGAAAAGACTAGAACGTCTTGTGATGCTCGTTTGGCTGAGTTTATCCCCGATACAGTTCTAAGACAATTTTTATTGAAGAATTTATACTGGGAGAAAAAGAGTCAGCTGGAATGGCGATTTAATTTGTATGTCCTTACCAGAGATATGGAAAACATTTTATCAGAATTGCCTGAAGAGCAAGTAGAAATGCCTACTTTATTTGTTAGAGGTGATTTGTCCAATTACATTCTCGAGACTGATTATGCTGTAATCAAAAGTCAGTTTACTTCCGCAATAATTCAAACCATCAAAGGGGTCGGGCATTGGGTACATGCTGAGGCCCCGGATCAGTTTTATGAAATGGTAAAGGGCTTTATTGACGAACGATAAATTTGATGGAATGGTGTATTTCATTACTGTTTACAGTAGCTATATATACCCCTGGTCGAAGATTGTTCAATTGAACTCTAGCGTAGTTGGAATTGCCAAAAGTCGCTCGTTTTATTCGCTTTCCTGTCAGATCGTTTATTTCTATTTCAATGTCATTTTCAATTTTATTGCAATTCAGAACCAGACCCCCGGCTTCCTGCGAATAATAGAATTTCCAATTGATCCCCTTGCTGTTTTCAATACCTAATGTTGGGTCAATTACAACATCCATGATAACAGGGAGGTGGTCAGACATGTTGTAAAGTGCCGATGCAATTTCAGGAGAGACTACAGTGTTTGCCGGCCATACATTTAGATCGGAATTATATCGATTACCATCTTGCCCGTACGCTTTGTATGTATTCGTTATGTATTGAACAGATTGATCTCCATTGATAATGTCAGAATTCACTAAGAAGAAGTCAAAACGGTCATCTAATCCGCCTCCGGAACCTCCATTAATTGAACCTGTCGCCTGTGTGTGTATGTTGGCGTATGCAGCATTAGCATGCCAACTTCCGGCACTATTTATTGGGTCATACAGATCTACGGTGCCGCCGGTAATCAGCTCCGTATAAGCAGCTTCAAGATTGCTATAGATGTTGAAATCACCACCGACAAATACGTTTTCAGCACTTCCTCTTTCATCCAACCTGTTTTTTATAACCTGAGCTTCCGTCAAGCGCTGTGCTTCATTTGAAGTGCTGTTTCCAGCCTTTAAATGAACGGAATATACATTTAAGAAGATCGTGTCAGCGCTTGGTAAATTTCCCTTCCAATACAAGACATACTCACTTATATCTCGAATTGCGGTTGATAGTTGCCGTTGAGATGAAAGACCGAATTTCGAATTGTCATAATAGCACATGTTGTCCGAATCCGGACCATTGTAAAAAATAGCTTTGCTATAGTACGTTCTGCCATTAGTGTTCATAGCATTATTAAAAATTGTCGTTGCTCCTGAATTGTTCTGTAGCTCATTTATGATCATGATGTCTGGGAGGACATCGTCTACAATAATTGCCAGAGTGTCTGCTCTGGTTGCGGCTACATACGGATAGTTTAAAATGTTGTACGTCATCAACCTTACCGTGTCTTGTGCAGAGAACACAGCTGGGAAGAGAAAAGTAAAGAATAAAATGGATGAAGCTCTTTTCATGTAATCAGTTGATTTCTTTGACAGCAAGCATATATACAGGAAAATGATCTGAATAACCTCCCAGATAGCTGCCTCCTGCAAACGTTCTGAAAGGGTACCCTTTCCAGTTTCCCGTTTGTTGTTTAAGGTAGTTCTTGCTAAATACTTTTGCTTTGTAAAATTGGTAATTGCTGAAGTCATTGTCTTTTGGCACTATGGACGAACTAAGAATGATCATGTCAAAAACATTAGGGTTGTCCCTCCAGAAATGGGTCCCAATACCTTTGCGGTGAAGGTTTTCCATGGGGTTATATAGGTCTCTGTTTCCTAGCTCTTCCACTTTTCGTTTAGCCATTAACCCTTCTTTTATACTTGGACTAAGCGGGTTGTCATTCAGGTCTCCCATTATAATTATTTTGGCATTTGGTTCAGCTGCTTGAATTGAATCGGTGATGCTTCTCGCCATTTTAGCCGCAATTATTCGTTTGGGACGACTTTTCTTTTCTCCGCCTCTTCTGGAAGGCCAGTGGCAAATAATAAAGTGCATTCTTTCCCCGTCAAGCTCTCCGCTCACTAATAGTTCGTCTCTCGTGGTCCAATCAGGATCTCCGGGAATCGTTACTGCATAGTTTTTTGACGAAGTGACCTTGAAATAATTGGGGTTATATAAGAACCCGACATCAACTCCTCTATGGTCCGGAGAGTCATAGTGAACAATTTGGTAATTTCTAGAAGCTAATAGGTTAGTCTTTACCAGGTCTTCCAGAACACTCCTATTCTCGATTTCGCACACTCCCAGAACAGCTAATCCATCCGGTGTAGCTTCGGTTCCGATCTGACTGATTACAGTTGCCATGTTATTCAGTTTTTCGAGATACTTAGGGGTGTTCCAATTTTTCTTGCCGACGGGTGTGAACTCTTCTTGAAGGATTAGATGTGGATTGGGATCTACGATAGTATCAAACAAATTTTCAAGATTATAGAAGCCTATGGCGGCTAATTTGTAATCCTTGTCCTTATTAAGCTCGATCTTTTGAGAATAAAAAGGAAAAAAAATGAATCCGAGAACAAGTAGTGTTACGCAGTGTTTCATGGCGTGTGTGCTTATGGTGTTCGTAAATATTTCATTTCGAACCAGGTTGTTGCAATATTATCAAATAATTAAATTCAAACAAGGTATTTTCGACCAATAAACCAATTTCTCCGGATTGCCTGTATGCCTACGATAGTGTAGGATGGTGAAAAGAAATATTTGATTTACTTTAGTCAACCAAATCGATTCAGAGGTTCTTAATAATATGCAAGGCAGACTCTTTCTCATATTCGTTTTTATACTTATAATACCATGTGTAAATTCACAAACGGATACCTCAAGATCAAAGACGGATACTCTTTCCGTAGGATCAAACATCATTCCAGTATTTACTGTTTCTGCAGATGAATTGGAATCTGAGGAACAGAGTCAGGATGTGTCAGGAATATTGCAATCATCAAGAGATGTGTACATGTCTATTGCCGGCTTCAATTTTAGTGCTGCTCGATATCGGTTCAGAGGATATAGCTCTGAAAATACTCAGATCATGATGAATGGAATTCCACTGAACGACCGGGAGTCTGGGTGGGCGATCTGGGCGTATTGGGGAGGATTAAATGATGTTACAAGGTATCCTGAAAATCGGCAGGGGATAAGCTCAGCGAACATGGGCTTCGGAAATGTTGGTGGATATTCAAACATTGACCTTCGCCCCACAAACATAAGGAAGGGTACAAGAATATCATATGCCCTTACAAATCGGACGTACAGACAGAGGGCAATAATTACACATTCCACAGGCCTAATGGACAATGGTTGGGCGATTGCCTTTTCGGGTGCGTTCAGATACTCCAATGAAGGTTATGTGGAGGGAAGCTCATTTAACGGCGGCAGCTACTATTTGTCAGTTATGAAAAAAATAAACGACAAGCATCAGCTTACATTGTCGGGGTTTGGATCACCGACGGTGCAAGAGCGTCAGGGAATTGCGGTTCAAGAAGCATATGACCTAACCGGAAATAATTTTTACAATCCATATTGGGGCTGGCAATCCAACTCAGATGGTAGTGACAGTACTAAGAGGAATGCTAGAGTTAGAAATAACCACAAGCCGTACATATTCCTGACGCACGACCTTAAATTGTCTAAGACATCCAAGCTGACCACGACAGCATATGGTATAGTTGGCAGGACGGCTAATTCAAACCTAAACTGGTATGAGGCACCCGATCCGAGACCCGACTATTATAGATATCTGCCAAGCTATAACGTGGTTGAAAACCCTGGTTATGCAGCCATTCAAAATTCTGATTGGACAACGGGGAACAGCGATGTTACCCAAATTAACTGGGATGCACTATACAATGCAAATTATAAGAACTTGTATACGATAGAAGATCCTAATGGCGAAATAGGAACCACCCTAACAGGAAACAGATCAAAGTACATACTGGAAGAGTACAGGCAAGACCCAAGACAGTTTGGTGTAAAAGTCTGGTACAACGGTAGCTTAAAGGAAAACCTATACCTGTCAACAGGCGCTAGGGCAGATATATACAAAAGCAAAAACTACAAATTATTGGATGACCTATTGGGTGGGGAATTCTGGGTTGATGTTGATCAATTCGCACAACGTGATTTTTCGGATAGTCTTTCTGCCCAAAATGATCTCAACAATTACAATAACATAATTGATAAGGGAGAAGTATTTGGATACAATTATGATATTAACGTGCATACTTATGATGCCTTTGCTAACCTGGATTGGAAATCGTCGAAGCTTGATGGGTATCTTGGGTTGACAGTTTCAAACACTACTTTTTGGAGAACGGGGTATATGCGGAATGGTCGTTTTCCTGATGCGTCACTAGGGGATTCCGAAAAACATAACTTCTTTAATTACG
>JAAZYJ010000290.1 GCA_014239715.1 Flavobacteriales bacterium | reverse complement strand
GGTGTCGGATGTTTGAACATCCATCGTTGAGCATAGGTTTTAAACGCATGATCAAAGAGCTCTCGACCCATGATGGTTTCTCTTAGTATGTTCAGTGCGGTTGCCGGTTTACCATAAGCATTGTTTCCAAATTGATGAATCGATTCTGAATTGGTCATAATTGGGGAAATGAAGTTTTTGTCTCCCTTCATATAATCAACTATTTTGTAAGCAGGGCCCCTTCTGGAAGGATAATCTCTCTCCCACTCCTGTTCTGTAAGGTACTGTAAAAAGGTATTTAGTCCTTCATCCATCCAGGTCCACTGCCTTTCATCAGAATTGACGATCATCGGGAAATAATTGTGCCCCACTTCATGAATGATCACCCCCAGCATTCCATATTTGGTTCGCTCTGCATAAGTTCCATCACTTTCAGGTCGGCCACCATTGAAACAGATCATCGGGTATTCCATTCCAATGTCTTTTGCGTGTATAGAAATAGCCACGGGATAAGGATAATCAAACGTATACTTAGAGTAAACTTTCAAAGTATGCGCAACCACTTTTGTAGAGTATCTTTCCCAAAGCGGATTTCCTTCCTTTGGATAATAGCTCATTGCCATCACTTTTTTGCCAGACAATTCCACTGCCTGCGCATCCCAAATGAATTTTCGTGAGCTGGCAAAACCGAAGTCACGCACATTCTGAGCGTAAAATGTCCAGGTTTTTCGAGACTTTATTCTTGACTTTTCATTGGCTAGGGCCTCTTCCGGAGTGACGATCATGACGGGCTGCTCAAATGAGCTCTGTGCTTTTTTCCATCTGTTCTGTTGTACAGCAGTCAACACCTTGGATGCATTTTGAAGCTCACCCGTTGACGCTACCATGTGGTCTCCCGGCACCGTTATGTTTACCTTATAATCACCAAAAGGCAAGGTAAATTCACCACTTCCAAGAAATTGCTTGTTCTGCCAACCCTCGACATCATTGTACACGCACATTCTTGGGAAAAACTGAGCTATGGTATACAAGTAATTCTCATCTTCCGGGAAATATTCATACCCGGCCCTTCCTCCGATCGCTATTCGATCGTTGATGTTGTACCACCATTTGATCTTGAACGTAAATGCCCCTTTTGATGCGAGTGGTTTAGGCAAATCAATACGCATCATCGTTTTATTGATCGTATAATCAAGGTCCTGGCCTTTAGCGTTTTTGACCTCAGTGATCTTAAATCCACCATCAAATTGAGAATGTATCCTTACCAGGTGAGACAATGGCATACTCGGTTGAATCTTGCCGGTTTGAACGAGTTTTGAATCAGAATCTAACGCTCTTACATTCTGGTCCAGTTGCAGCCACAGATATTCCAATTTATCAGGGCTGTAATTCGTGTAAACGATGGTCTCTTCACCAAACAATTTCCTCTGGTCATCATTCAGCTCAATGTTCATATTGTAATCGGCAGTATTCTGATAATAAGCATACCCGGGGGCTCCACCTGCAGTTCTATATGCGTTTGGCGTAGCCATTTCTTCCTTAAGCTGTTTGAACTTGTTGTCGTTGATATTCTCAAACTGAGCTGTAGTACTTACAACTAACATTACTGCAATCAATACGATTCCGCTTCTTACCATGTTATTTTGATTTCCTTTCTCGTTATGGACTTATTGAACACTTCACTTTTCTCAGCGCCTCCAACGTTCAGGTGAAGGATGTTTTCCTGTTCGTCAAAATTATGAACCAGTATTGTATTAACAATAACCAATTCTTTCACCTTCGTGACATTTTCGATCTCGAAATACAAATAAAGTGATTCGTCAAGCTCTGTTTCCTTTCCAATAAATTGCATGTTTAGCAATTCGTTCTCTGCTACAACTTGAAAGTGTTGATTAATATAAGCCGTGATGATCTCATTTGCTTGTGGGAATTCATTATCTGACCCCAGCCTGAGCATTACATTGTTCCTCTCCTGAATTGTCTTTTCCAAGTCGTGGGCGATCAATTTAAACGTAAGCTCAAAGCTTTGCTCTTTCTGATTGTAATCCATAGTGCAAATGCTTACAAAGTAATTGTGCGCCAGCATATCACTACAACTGAAAACAGTTACTACAAGAAAAGCCACTATTACCCTTGAATAATATCTCACTACGAACTCATTTATGCTAGAAAATAAATCAGAAGGAGCACAAATATAATAAATCGGACAATCTAGAAATGCAACATATTGTACATACACAAGCCCTTTTAATGAGATCTCCTTGGATTTGTGCTAAACTACCCTGTCATCCCCAGAAAAATGTATTGAATTTTCTTTCTTATTCGTCAGGTTAAAAGCCATTTGACTACTTTTAGTGCCCTAAAATATTCAGACGTGAAAAAGTATATTTCCATAGGTGCTATCCTTTTAACCGGATTCACCGCCATTGGCCAGACTAAAGACAAGGCAACATTCGAAGAAGTAAAGCCAGGCTATTATCAAAACAGCATTCTCAAAGGAATAGACGATTTTGAAGAACCACAAAAGAAGGAAAAGACGGTAAAAAGAATGAAGGTTGACCTGTCCAGCTGGAAAATTCCCGGAAAGCCATCAGAATATAAAACCGTTTGGTACAACAATCCGATCTCACAAGGAAACACCGGCACTTGCTGGTGTTTTTCCACTACTTCATTCTACGAAAGTGAAGTGAAAAGGGCTAGTGGAAAAGAGATAAAGCTTTCTGAAATGTATATTGTTTACTGGGAATATGTTGAGCGGGCTGCCTACTTTGTTGACTCGCGCGGGAAAATGACATTAGGGGAAGGGTCCGAAACCAACGCCGTAGCCAAAAACATGAAAAAATACGGCATGGTTCCATACGATCATTTTACCGGAATGAGCCCGGGGCAAAAGTTTCATAATCATGAACCCATGTTCAATGAGATAAAAGGTTATCTCGCCAGCGTAAAAGAAAAAAATGCCTGGAACAAAGAAGAGGTTGTCTCTACAGTTCGATCTATTCTGGATCACTACGTCGGTCCGGTACCGACCGCGGTCAATGTTGGAGGTAAAAAAATGTCCCCACAAGAATACCTGACCAATGAGCTGAAAATAAACCCGGATGATTACGTTGATTTCATG
>JAAZYJ010000183.1 GCA_014239715.1 Flavobacteriales bacterium | reverse complement strand
CTGCCGCACAGAACATCATCTGAACAAAGACCTCAGGAATAAAATTGCGCGGTTCTGTAACGTAGATCCGGACGCAGTTATCGAATCTATTGATGCAAAATCTATTTATGAAGTTCCCATTTTCATGAAGGAGGAGAAATTGGATGAAGTGGTGCTCAGAAAATTGGAAATGCCCTCAACCATAGAGCCCGACCTGAAAAATTGGATCTCTTTTCTTGACAAATGGTCAAAACCAACTAAGACAGTTAGGATTGGATTAGTTGGGAAATATGTTGAACTAAAAGATTCCTACAAATCAATTGCTGAATCATTTATCCATGCAGGGGCGGCAAATAAAGTAAAAATTGAATTGCGTTGGATTCATTCAGAAAAGTTGAATTGCGAAAATATTGGTGTCATGCTGGACGGCTTATCAGGAGTTCTGGTAGCACCAGGTTTCGGATCCAGGGGCATCGAAGGTAAAATATGCGCCATACAACATGCAAGAGAATACAGAATACCATTTTTAGGAATCTGCTTAGGAATGCAATGCGCAGTGATCGAGTTTGCACGAAATGTGCTCAAACTAGAAGGAGCACACACGACCGAGATCGATGAAAATTCACCACATCCTGTCATCCACATCATGGACGAACAAAAAAACGTTACGAACAAAGGCGGTACAATGCGGCTTGGGGCCTATCCTTGCAAGCTGACAAAAGGATCAATTTCAAGTGCAGCGTACGGAAGGTCAGAGATTTCGGAAAGACATCGACACCGATATGAATTTAACAACGATTATCTTTCGGCTTTTGAAGAGGCAGGAATGTATCCAGCCGGAATTAATCCGGTTAGTGAGCTGGTAGAAATTATTGAGTTAAAAGACCACCCGTGGTTTATGGGAGTACAATTTCACCCTGAATATAAAAGCACTGTTGCCGTTCCGCACCCCATTTTCAGCTCATTCGTAAAGGCTGTCGTAAACGAAAAAAAACTAGTTGACGTCTGATTACAGACTACTATTAATTAGAATCAAGATCCGAAATTCTGGAAGCTAAATTCATTCGGTTAAGTTTAACAATATTTATAGCATCCTCAGACGGTATAAATACTTATCTTTGCCCCCTATTATTTTTACGTACACATGGATAAAAACACCATAATTGGCCTAGTAGTTATTGTTCTGATACTTGTGGGCTATTCTTGGATGAATCGGGAAACTCCTGAAGAGCACGAAGCACGGGTAGCTGCAGCAGAAGAAAAAGCCCGTATTCAAGATTCATTGAACCGTGCAAAGGCAATTGTCACGGAAGATCTTTTTACAACTACGGACACTGCCGGAGCTAACACAATTGAACCCGGACAAGTAACTCCAGCTTTGAGTGGAACGATCGTTTCATCATCTCAATCAGCATTGACGGACACGAGTGTTTACAATTTAGTTGCAAACCAATTCCCTCAAATAGACCCAAAATCGGACAGTAATCTATTCCGGGAAAAATACGATTCAATTGCATACGCAAATGAACTTTCTATGGCTTCGTCAGAGAAGTTTGGGGTGTTTGGTGTGTCCGGTGTTCAGAAAAGCTCGGAATATTTCACCATTGAAAATGAGAAACTTCTATTGCGAATTTCCTCCAAAGGTGGTCAGATCGTCGAAGCCCACATCAAAAACTACAAGTCGT
>JAAZYJ010000426.1 GCA_014239715.1 Flavobacteriales bacterium | reverse complement strand
TCCTTGGCCTTCTTACTTATCTCTTTGTATTTCGCATCAACCCCACCCAGCAGGTAAACATTGAAGCTACATACATTTATATAGCAAGAATCAACCGGCGGCAGCTGCGAAAAACATAAAAAATTGACAACTAATATTGGAAGCAATATGCACCCCCTCTTTACCATCAAACTCCAATGGTCGTTTTGCACGCCTCCAATATTCGAAGAGCTCCATCGAGATCGTTGCTTTCGGCGTAACATCTCAGAACAGGATCCGCTCCATCAAAGGCCTGATTCAAGTTTTGTTATTCCGAATAGAATTTCCAACTGTGCTGAGCTACTTTACAGAGGTAATTTTGACCTAATGGTATTTCAGGAGGTGGTTGATGGTGTTCGAGGGGATTCAGCCATTCGGGATCTGACAAACAAACTGAATGTTACATCCGACAAGCAGTATACGTGGTTTACCTCGCAACGGGTTGGTAGAGGAATGCGCATGGAATCTATGGCGTTCATTTACGATACATCCAGTATGAAATTGATAAATCAAAATGAAAGTGCCTCGACCCTGATAGGTTCTTTGGATCCTAAGAACAGAAAATTTGTCAAGACCTGCTGGAAGGCTGGAGACTTTGATTTTACATTGATCAGCTGTCATTTTGCCTGGAGCGGTAAAGACTTCAAACGCCGTCAAGCTGATTACAAAAAGCTGGATCACATTTTACATAATCCTTTGGAATATTCAGATGATCCTGACGTAGTCGTAGTGGGTGATTTCAATCGATATGGAGGGGCAAGTTTTAGTGTCGAAAATCATGAATATGGGATCCAGCATATAAACTATGATTCTGCCAAATTCAGAGTGCCACATGTTGAGCATTTCGACCGTTCATTGGCTATCTTGAAAGAGGTGTCTGAGAACCCTGAAATTGAAGATCCCCAGCACCATTCAACTACTGTTTCTGATAACACCATGGTATACGATCTATTCTGGTTGACTGCTGATGTGCTTGAGGAGTACAGCTTGAGCAAAAACGAATGGAACATTGACTTCGGCGTGATGGCCTACGACGAACCTGGTGGAAACGCTTACGTCGAGGGGCTGGAAAAGCTATCCTTAAAAGAGCTGAAATTAGCGTACAGCGATCATAGACCTATCTGGATGAGGTTTAATGTGAAAGCCAACCATTCAGACCAATAATGAACAAAAAAAGCCCCGATCATTTCGACGAGGCTTAAATGTTCATTATAAACAGTAAGTTATTAACGCTTTCCCCAGATCACTACCTCTGCTCTTCCTTTTACGGTAGGTACAGTAGTGTAATTTAGCTTGATCTTTTTAATGATCCTCTTGTTGCCCGGTAGATCTACGATTCTCTCCGCGCCGGGTCTGAATTTGTGCCCCACTTTCACATTCATGTCCTGTCCGTTTCCGAAGATAACGCGCATGTTTCTGAGGTGGATCGGAGCACCTTTTACTTTGACCCTCAGCTTGGTAAAAGCTCCTTTGTAGGCAGTTACGAGAATTTCGTCATGGTCTCCGCCCATATTGACCATTCGAGATCCAAGGCGTTGCCATTCGCCTCCTACGTCTGCTACTGTACAGAATGACATGGTTGTAATAACGACGGCCAGCGCCAGAGAGATATTAATAATGGCTTTCATAATTTTTATTTTTTTGGTTATACTAAAATAGACTATTCATTGAGCAAAAGGTTTAATCGTTAGAATGAAAAAATCACCAGCCTGTTCGGAAAAGGTTGTTACTCCCGTTAGGCCCGCTCTTCGGTTTGTATTTGTAATATGCACTTCCGGCAGCTTTCCGGCATGCTTCTGCGTCGTTAAGTAAGGCCCATTCATTCACAATAAATTCTGTGCAAAATGCTCCGGGATACATCAGACCGCTGGTCATCACCAATGGATACACACCCGCCAATTCCCAATACGGTTTAAAATAATCCTTGCTGATGCAGGCGATGGCAACAGCATCTTTCGGACGAGAATCTGCATTTTTGAAATAGCTGGCGGATTCATCCATAAGCCCATTATGGCCATTGAAGATCAAGAGATCCGCATTCCCGTATGCCGGATATGGTTGAAGCTCAGTAGTGATAGAATCCAGTTTTTCACCGGCAAGGGACTTGAAATAATCCTCGAGGCACAATTGCATTTGATCGCCTCGATAAGCCTCCATAATAAGGATTACCTTGGTGCCGTTTGAATATCTTTTTTCAAAAATAGCTCTGTCCAGTATGAATTCATTTACTTTTTCCTGACCGTGTATCATTTTCCAGTCTGACAAGTCGCTAAAGTATCGTTTCATCCCTTTGCTCGTTCCCCAGTACAGGTTTCTCTTTGCATCGAATCCGTTTCCAATACTTGGTGATGTAGGAACTATTCCCTGGTTCTCATTGTCGCAGAGCGGCACGAAAACATGAACCGTTAGGTGTTCGCCTTTAGCAATCTTCACCTTTAAATTATTCAGGATTACCATTCTGTTTTGTGGAAACTTGAAAACAGGAGCATCTACTTTTTGCAGTTCTTGATGCTTTTCTGTCGCTACAGATTTCGATGAAGTCAAGTCAGAAGGCCTGGGGTTTGTCAAATCACTTGATTGTGATCGTTCTACAGGGGGATCAGAATTTTCGAATTGCCCGTTGCATGAATTGAACGCAACGATCGTGAAAAGTGTAATTAAGATTGAAATATGCCTCATGATGATAGAACGCATAGTGAGGCCAAAAGGAACAAAAATATAAACAAGATAATATGAAAAGATCTGTACTTATCGTAGCAATCAGTTGCTTCGTGTATTTGGGAAATGCTCAGATAGATACAAATAGATTGGAATTGGACACAATTATTCACGTGAAAGAGGAAACGGAATCAATAATTGAATTGGAAGCTCCCGCAGAATCCGATATGAAGTTAAACTGGAATAGTCAGCCCGCTTCGTCTAAGAAGAATGGATCAATAACGTCTCCTAAATATTTCAATAATGGTGTCGGGTCGACGGGAGGAAACGCACCAAAGGTTCGTCACCATGCACCACGCTTCTTGCTTTCTGCCCCAGCAAAGGTAAAAGTGAACAACAACAAGCTGATATCGATGCAGCTCAATTCAGGATATCTCTCCTCGAAACCAGAAAAACATATTGATGAAAATCAAGATGAGCAGGATAAGTTTTATGCAGGCCAGCTTACCGGTGCCGAATTATCGGATTTTGATAAATAC
>JAAZYJ010000188.1 GCA_014239715.1 Flavobacteriales bacterium | reverse complement strand
AGAGCAAGGCTCAAGTGTTACATATAAGGTGCACTTGTTGAGGTATTTGTTGCCCAAATACTCTGATGCTGATGTAAATGCTTGCATTTCTGCGTGGGCAGTGAAATCGTTCAGCCTTTCAGTATAGTTATGAGCTCGGGCAATGATCTTGTTCTTACAAACGATGACAGCACCAACAGGCACTTCTTCCTTGTCAAATGCCTTCTGTGCTTCTATTAGGGCTTGCTTCATAAAGTACTCGTCGTTCAGCGGTTGAATTTCCATTCAACAAAGTTAGTTGAACTTGTCGTTTATCCGTAGCTTTGATGATCCAAAAAAACAGAGCAATGCTTAGATCACACACTAACGGTGAATTGAGAATTGAAGATATAGGGAAAGCAGTAACGCTTAGCGGATGGGTACAAAAAACCCGAGACCTGGGAGGCATGACATTCGTTGATATTAGGGACCGTTATGGAATAACTCAGCTGGCATTCAATATGGATGTGAATGCAGCTCTGTGCGAAGATGCGAGAAAGCTTGGAAGGGAATACGTGATCAAAGTTTCAGGAAAGGTAATTGAAAGGTCTAGCAAGAACCCAAATATAGCTACTGGTGAAATAGAAATTGATGTCACGAACTTGCTCGTACTGAATTCTAGCAAAACTCCACCCTTTACGATCGAAGATGATACTGATGGAGGAGAAGAGCTGCGGATGCAGTACAGGTATCTGGATTTAAGGAGAAACCAGCCCAGGAAAAACCTGGAGCTTAGGCACAAAATGTCATTGGAAACAAGAAAATATTTGGATAGTGTGAATTTCATGGAGGTCGAAACGCCTTATCTAATTAAATCCACACCTGAAGGGGCCAGAGATTTTGTCGTTCCTTCAAGAATGAACCCCAGTGAGTTTTACGCTTTGCCTCAGTCGCCCCAAACCTTCAAGCAGCTGCTTATGGTTAGCGGATACGATAGATATTATCAGATAGTACGGTGTTTCAGAGACGAGGATCTTAGAGCCGACAGACAGCCGGAGTTCACACAAATTGATTGTGAAATGGCCTTCGTAGATCAGGAAGACGTGCTTTCCACCTTTGAAGGATTGATAAAACATTTGTTTGACTCGGTAAAGGGAATCAGTATGTCAGAGGATTTCCCTAGAATGACCTATGACGAGGCCATGGAAAAATACGGTTCGGATAAACCTGACATTAGGTTTGGAATGGAGTTCATTACCATGAATGATGTGGCTCAAAACAAAGGATTCAATGTGTTCGATCAGGCCGAAGCGGTTCTTGGGATTGTCGCACCCGGATGTGCTGAGTACTCAAGAAAACAATTGGATAAACTTACAGATTGGATCAGACGACCGCAGATCGGAGCCAAGGGATTGGTCTACGTAAAATGTAACTCAGATGGGACGTTCAAGTCGAGTGTAGATAAATTCTATGGTCAGGATGATCTGGCTGAGTGGGCAAAAAAGACCAATGCTCAAAAAGGCGATCTGATCCTTGTCCTTTCCGGGGGGCTTGACTCGACCAGGAAACAATTGAACGAATTACGATTGCATATGGGGGCTGAGCTGGGCCTTAGGGATCCCGGGGTTTACAAACCTTTGTGGGTACTTGATTTTCCACTGTTGGAGTGGGATGATGGCTCAGGTCGATTCCACGCAATGCATCACCCTTTCACTTCACCTAAACCATCAGACGTTGATGGCATGGAAGATGATCCGGGAGGTGTTCGGGCAAATGCGTATGACCTTGCTATTAACGGAGTTGAAGTTGGAGGTGGTTCAATCAGGATCCATGATCGCAAATTACAATCACGAATGTTCGACCTACTGGGATTTACAAAAGAAGAAGCCCAAGATCAATTTGGATTTTTAATGGAGGCGTTTGAATTTGGCGCGCCACCACATGGGGGAATTGCCTTCGGATTTGACAGGCTTTGTTCCTTATTTGGCGGACAGGAAAGCATCAGAGATTTTATTGCTTTCCCCAAGAACAATTCGGGCAGGGATACCATGATCGATGCACCGTCTCCTTTGGACAAATCACAGTTGAAAGATCTGGGTATTTCTTTGCAGGATCAGGAGTAACCAAAAGCTGACCCTTTCGAAACCGGGAACCATTAATCATTTGTTTCGTAGAAATATTTTGCAACCAAATGTCTAAAAAAGAGTATGATAGGCACTAACCTTAGAGTTTATGAAGCGTGTTATGACCATTATTTCTGTATGTGTCCTCCTGTGGTCTTTAAGTTCTTGTAAAAAACGAAAACTAAATCGGGACACAACAACTTCCATCGATATTTCGATTATTGAGGGAGGATTTAACGATGTTCAAAAAGTTTCGGAAGATGCCATTAAGGAAGAGTCATTGGAAGGTAAAGCGAATGGAGGCTTCAGAGATATATATGGAAGCCCAACCATAACGGTTACCCCGGCATGGCCGGATACAACTTTCCCGAAGGATATTGAAATAGATTTCGGAACCGGTACTACGGATTGGTTGGGCAGAACGAGAAAAGGAGTCATTACTATTCATGCGACGGCAATGTATAAAGACCCCGGAGCTGTTTTCACTATTATTCCAAACAACTATTATATAGAGGATCATAAGGTAGAAGGGCAGAAGATCGTCACCAACAATGGTAGGAACACTGCCGGAAATATCAATTATACGATCGAGATAGACAATGGTAGATTAACAACGCCTGATGGAGATGTGGCTACTTGGGAATCCATTAGAAATAGAGAATGGAGTGCAGGCGAAGGAACCAATTGGCTGTCACATGGTTTGTCCGGAATTTTGGACGATGTCTATTCCATTACCGGCTCAGCGAACGGGGTCAACAGATTGGGCAGAGAATTTGATCTGGTCATTACGAGCCCACTGATGGTTGCACTCGACTGTCAATGGATAAAGAAAGGAACTTTTGAAATGCAACCGGAAGATCTGGACGTGAGAATATTTGATTATGGGTCAGGTGACTGCGATAATGAGGCCACCGTAGAAATTGACGGCAGAACCTATAACATTGTCATGTGGTAAAGAGTATGGCCGGTTTACCAACCGCGTTGAATCTCTGGCTTCAGGATTGTACTT
>JAAZYJ010000187.1 GCA_014239715.1 Flavobacteriales bacterium | reverse complement strand
GATTGTTGGGAATTGATCCAAACAGCAGAGCGCACAAAGAGACACTGTATTATGCTTGAAAACTGTTGTTACAACGAAGAAGAACTATTCGTACTGAATATGATCGAAAACGATGTTTTTGGCGATCTAACACATGTCGAAGGTGCCTACCTGCATGACCTTAGAGCGCACATGCTGAGTGAGAATTACTACGAAGATCAATGGCGTCTAAAACATCACATTTCAAGAGATGGGAACTTCTACACAACACATGGTTTGGGTCCATTGAGCTTTTACCTTAATATAGGCCGTGGAGACACGTATTCTCACCTTTCGTCAATGAGCTCAAGAGAATTGAATTTGAGCCAGGCTGCTGTTAAAGCAAACTCGAAATACAGTCAGTTTAAGTGTGGTGACATGAATACCACATTAATTAAAACTGCATTGGGAAAAACAATCATGCTGCAATTTGATGTTCACACAGGAAGGCCCTATTCCAGAATTAATAAGGTGGTTGGAACAAAGGCGGTTCATGATGGATATCCGAGCCGCTTGTTTATCGATTCTGATGAACCGGTCTTTTGGGGTCACAAGTGGCTTTCTGACGCAGAGTACTTATCCTATAAAGAAAAGTACACCCACCCGATCATTCTTCAGCTAAAGAAGATCAGTCAAGAATTCAAGCAGGGGCATGGAGGTATGGACTTCGTCATGATCTATCGATTAATTACCTGTCTGAATCTAGGTCTCCCTCTTGATATTAACGTTTACGACGGAGTCATGTGGAGTGCGGTCACTCCTTTATCTGAGCTCTCTGTGGCCGAAAAAAGCCAATCCGTATCATTTCCCGATTTTACAGGAGACAGCTGGAAAACAAATGACGAACTGGAGATCATGAGAAGCGTAAAGGTGGCTACAAAAGAATAGTATATTTTTCATAAAATTATGATATTCAGTAATTTACAAATTTTAACCTCAACTAATTAACTATATTACAAATAACCTTCTTCCCTGCCTGACTCATCAAATAACATGGAATTCAAAACATGCACATAGATCACTTAGCCATATAATTTATACACTAATTCCTACATCTATTAGCGTAACACTTGACCTACATTTGCACAATCTAATGAAACGATGATTAGAGGATGAAGATGATTAGAGGATGAATGAAGTTAATTAATATGCAAGAAAAGATTCTGGTAATTGAAGACAAAGACGGTTTGCGAGATACTATCGTCCAGCTACTAAAGATCCATAAGTATGAGGTGAGTTCCGCGAAAAATGGCCTGGCTGGTTTCAATGCAATACTCTTGCAGAAACCAGATGTGGTAATCTGCGACGTTCAAATGCCTAAATTAAATGGATATGGAGTATTGAGATGCATCAATGAACTTATTCCAAAAGAGCGGATGCCTTCATTTCTTTTTCTCACTTCAAACTGTCGGCAGAAAGACATCGATACCGGTCTCAATCTGGGAGCTGATGATTATATAATTAAACCCTTTAAATTAGACGAGCTCTTAGGAGCAATACGTAAGTGCATTGATAAGAAATCCTCTATAAACCACAGTAACCATTTAATCGGTAAGCCACATGTATAAATACACCCGAAATTTCACTCTTCTGATCTCATTGTTTTTTGCCTGTAATAGTTTTGGCCAGAATCCAGGAATGACCCTAATTGGATCGTACAACCACAACCTACCCGCAGGGGGAGAAGTTGAAATTGTTGCTCCGATGGACTCTCTTAGTAAACGTTTGTTTGCCAATCTGGAAAAAGACAACGTTTCCATCATTAACCTCTCGGATCCGTCCTTACCTGACTCAGTAGGAAATATCGATATCACACCGTATGGAACATTAGCGTTAAATGTTGCTGTAAAAAACAGCATTGTAGCCATAGCCGTTCAAGGAACAACAAAACAAGACAGTGGAAAAGTCGTTTTATTTGACACCAACGGGTTATATATCAACGACATAACTGTCGGACCAGCTCCAGGAATGCTGTCATACACTCCTGATGGCAGATACATCGTCGTAGCCAACGAAGGAGTTCCTTCCGACGATTACCTGATTGATCCTGAAGGAGGAGTCAGTGTAATCGATCTTAGTAGTGGAGTCGCGAACGCGGTTGCAGAACACATTGACCTGACCGACTTTAACGTAGGCGCTACATTGGAGAGCTCCTTCCCTGCAGGAGTGCACATCTACGGGCCCGGTGCAACGCGGGCACAGGATATGGAACCAGAATTTGTGGCAGTAAGTGATGACGGTGGTAAGGCATATGTGTCACTTCAGGAAAACAATGCTGTATTAGTCATAGATATCCCAACTGCAAGTGTTGATACTATTTTTCCATTGGGATACAAAGACCATAGCGTCACAGGAAATGAGCTGGACGCTAGCGATCAGGACGGAGCAATTAATATTTCTCTCCACCCTGTATATGGAATGTATCAGCCTGACGGCTTGGCCTATTTTGGAATTGGAGGGAATTCTTATTTCCTCTCTGCCAACGAAGGAGCCGCGAGGAAATACACGGGTTATACTGAAGAGGACAGGGTCGCAAGTTTGGATTTGAATTCTGCAACTTTTACAAATATTGTGGCCTTGCAATCGCCTGCTAATACAGGAAGACTAAAAGTAACAACGGCTTTTGGAGATTATGGAGGAGATGGGATTATGGATACGCTGTATTCCTTTGGCGGAAGATCATTCTCGATCTGGGATGCAGAAACTGGAAATTTGGTTTATGACAGTGGTAGTGAATTTGAATCCCAAATAGAATTACTAAACCCAAGTCTTTTTAATTCCACTGGTGATCCCGGCACTTTCGACAGCAGGAGCGACAACAAAGGTCCGGAACCTGAAGATGTGGTTGTAGGCAAGGTTGGAAGTCGTTCCCTGGCTTTTATTGGACTCGAACAAATTGGTGGCATTATGGTTTACGACATTACAGACCCAACCGCACCTAGCTTCTTATTGTATGAACCCTCGGCTCCGAACGATTTTGGACCCGAAGCTTCTGTATTTATAAACGCAGCACAAAGTCCTACAGGAAGCCCTTTGTTGGTTGTTGCCCACGAATCAAGCAGCACATTGGCAATTTATGAAATAGCCAATAACATCGGAATACAAGAGGCCACTTCGGTTGGTAAAGAATACCCCTACCCCAATCCATCCAGGACAACCGTCACGATCAGATCTTCAGCTACCACAGGATCGGAGTATGCATTGTACTCAATTTTTGGCACCCTGATAGCATCGAAGAAATTTGTTGGATCAGAAGTTCAGATCGATATTTCAAAACTACCACAAGGAACTTACGTACTAAAAGTAAATGAAGCCACTTACAAGATCCAAAAGATCGACTGACTACCTGTAAGGTATTATTCAAACACTACTTCCTAGGCATTTCAACAGGACCATAAACAGTGAATAAAAACAGATAGTTTGCCCCTGGAAAGGAATAAATCCCCTATAAAAGATTACATTTAGTGTACACAGGGATACAATTAGGTGAAAACAGTTTTCGGCGCTTTTCTTTTAGGTCTTACATTATGTGGCAATGCCCAGGTAAATGAAGACAGTCTGTGGAATGAGTGGAACAACGAGCAACAGGTGGATACGAATAGGATAAAAGCACTTCAAGCTCTTATCAGGCGTGTTTACCTTAACTCCAATCCAACCTTTGCAGATTCATTGGCCCAAATACAATATGACTTCGCCAAAGCCGGGAATTACGAAAAATGGATGGCAGCTGCAAGAAACTCCCAAGGAATTGCCGAACTATATCAGGGCAACTTCATTCAAGCTAAAGAATATTGTCAGGAAAGTCTGGAACTTGCCAAAAAGGTCAACCACGGGCCTTCAACGGCCAATGCTCTAAATAATCTGGGATTAATTCATTACAGCCAAGGGAATCTGATCAGAGCGATAGACTGTTTTAATAAAAAAACAATCATCACAGAGCAAATGGGCGACGAGCCTGGGTCAGCACAAACTTATGTCAATCTTGGTGTGTTGTATACCTCACAGGGAAATGTACCCAAAGCAATAGACTACTATCATAAAGGCCTCAAGTTGTACGAAAGATTGGACGACAAGCCCAACATCTCAATTGCATTAAGTAACATTGGATCTATTTATTTTGAGCAAGAAGATTTCAAGAACGCCCTCGATTATTTTCTGAAAAGTGTGAAAATATCAAGTGCTCTAAATGATGTGTTAAATACTTCTATTGCCTACAACAACATAGGGGAAGTCTACTCATCCATTGGAAAGTACGATGAAGCTATGGAGTACCTGGTAAAAAGTCTGGAGATCAAGGAGAAGTCCGGTTTCAAAAAAGGAGCTGTAGTTACACTGAACAACATTGGGAAACTGCATCATCGGCAGAAAGAACATGCAAAAGCGATGGAATACGGTAGGCGCAGTGCAAAAATCGCTGTGGACATTGAATACGGCGCTGGCCTGGCTTTATCACACGCTCTGATGAGCGGCGTTTACGCATCAAAGAATGAGCATCAGAAAGCCATTGAATACGGGAATAAATCATTAGAGCTGGCAAACAAATCCGGAAGTCTTGTTCAGGTCAGAGACGCAGCAAAACTGCTATATAAAAGCTACAAAGAGCTGGGAAATAAGGGTAAAGCGTTACAATTATATGAGCTGTATGTAGCCAGCAAGGATAGCTTATACAGTGAGAAAAATCGAAAGGAGATCATACGACAAGAATACAAAGCCAGCTATGACAAGCAAGCTCTGGCGGATAGTTTGGATTACATTCGAAAGAAGGAGCTAAAGGACCTGGAGCATATGGCCAGCCTTGAAAAGGAGGAGAATCGAAGATATTTTCTTTATGCGAGCATTGGCGCCCTTATACTCATTGGCATCTTTATCTTCTTTGGGTACTGGAGGAAGAAAAAAGCCAACACTATTATCTCTTTACAAAAAGCGGAGGTTGAAATACAAAAGGTCATTCTAGCTGAAAAGAACAAGAAGATCGTTGATTCAATTACGTATGCGAAACGAATTCAGGCGGCTGTTCTACCCCCACTTAAGCTGCTGAGCGAATGCCTTAACGATAGCTTCGTCCTATACAAACCAAAAGATATCGTTGCCGGCGACTTTTATTGGCTGGAACAAAAGGAGGGCAAGACACTATTCGCTGTCGCCGATTGCACCGGCCACGGTGTTCCGGGCGCGATTGTATCCGTCATCTGCAACAATGGGCTGAACAGGTCTGTTCGGGAGCATAATCTCTCGATCCCTGGTAAAATTTTAGACAAGACCCGAGAGATCGTAATTGAAGAATTTCAAAAGAGCGAGGAGATCATAAAGGATGGCATGGACATAGCACTATGTTCTTTGGAGGGCAATAAACTCAAATTTGCCGGGGCATTTAATCCATTGTGGTTAATACGAAATGCCACGAATGAAATCATTGAATTTAAAGGGAATAAGCAACCGATTGGAAGATACGACAAGAAAGTACCTTTTGACACAAAATCTATAGAGCTACAACCCGGAGATACCATCTATATTTTCAGCGACGGGTTTGCCGATCAATTCGGGGGAGAGAAAGGCAAGAAAATAAAACCAAGCGGATTCAAAAAGTTCTTACTTGATAACGCCGACAAATCAATGAAGGAGCAACAGAAACTGCTTGATGAGGCTTTT
>JAAZYJ010000363.1 GCA_014239715.1 Flavobacteriales bacterium | reverse complement strand
TTCATAATATCCAAAATCGGAAGAGGAATCCTGAACGCAAGGCAACATCGTTTTCGGCACTTTTAGTTTTTCGAGTAGCTCATCGTCCCACTTCAGCTCCCTTATATTGAATAAAAGGGTTCTGGCAGCATTACTAAAGTCTGTTGCGTGCACCGATCTATTGGTCAGGTTCCAGATCAACCATGTATCAATGGTTCCAAATAAGAGTTTTCCGGCATCTGCAAGCTCTTTAGCTCCCTCAACCTGCTCCAGGATCCAGCTGATCTTAGAACCTGAAAAGTAAGAATCAAGTACCAAACCAGTTCTTTCCTTAAACAATTGTTCATGGCCGTCGGCTTTCAATTGGTCACATATGTCAGCCGTGCGTTTATCCTGCCACACAATTGCATTGTAGATCGGCTCTCCTGTATCACTGTTCCACACTACTGTAGTTTCACGTTGATTGGCAATACCTATTGCAACTACAGCCTTCGGGTCCACCTTGCTGAGTACATCATCAATGGCACGCAGCTGGGTTTTTAGTATCTCGTCGGGGTCATGTTCCACCCAGCCCGGCTTAGGAAATATTTGCTGGAATTCTATTTGAGAAACATGACATATTTCAGAATTAACATTGAACAAAATAGCCCTAGAGCTGGTTGTCCCTTGATCTATCGATAAAATATATTCTTGTGAATTCATTTATGCGTTATACCTTAAAACTTATAGACACATTGCACGGCAGTTGTTCTCGGACGTTCTATTTTCATCGGACGCAGTGCGTATTCTTTGTTCAGGATGTTATTTACCACTACACTAATCTTCACTTGCTCGTTAATATGAAAACCTACCCTGGCATCAAAAATGGTCACACCAATTTTGTTATTCTTCCAATAATCTACATAATACATATTCTGCGTTCCGGGGTTCAGGGAAGTGAGTAGTTCAAGCACCGCAAAAGCTGTATCAATATTGGCAATATGGCTATAGTATCTCGAGCTTATACCAAAACTAAAGCTCTTGATCCTTAGGTCAACATTTAGCTTGGCTGTATGTTTAAATCTATACTTCAGCAGGTTGTCTGTGGTATCCATAGAAGTTGAATTATAGCTAAACTGTTGCAATCCTCCGCCGGGAGATACATGTTCTTCGTAGATGAAGTTCGGGTCCAGTGCAACGGGTAAAACGTAGGTGTAACCACCTAAAAATGTAAGATTCACGTCTTTGGCAATTTCCAATTGTCCCATCAATGAAACATCAAGTCCTCTCACCCTTGTATTTCCAGTATTCAAAAATTTAAACCCGTATACAGGCCAGTCGTCCCCCCATAATCCAAAAAGGTATTCAATGGTATTCTGATATTCCTGATGGAATCCGGCAACATCAAGGTAACCCACCAATTTACCTAGTTTAAAGCCTTGCTTCAGACCGATCTCAGAGTTGGTAGATGTTTCCGGCCGTAGGTCGGAATTTGGGAAAACTCCGAAAGAACCCAGATCGGTTCGGATAAACCGTTCTGTGATCGTCGGAAACCGAAATCCCTGTCCGTAGCTATATCGGAAACTCGTGCCTTTAGTTATCTTCAAACTAACACCCATTCGGAATATTGGTTTGACCACGCTTTCCACATCATTCATCTTAAAATACTCCATCCTAAATCCGCTGGAAATGTTCAAAATGTCTCTAACCTTCTTATCGATCTGGGAGTAACCCGCAACATTAGCGATTCTATTCTCTGTATTGCCTCCTCCGCTATAGATCTGAGAATTCGATTTGGCCAAGTTTCCAACAACTCCTCCTGTGAAGGTAAGTGCCCTTATATTAAGGAACTTTCGCTGTATCTGATATTCACTGTACCATAGCGTGCTGGAATTCGACTGGTTGTTGGTAATTTCATTATCCGTATAAAATATTCTGGTTTTTAAGGAATGCTTCACCCCATTTTTTGAATAGTAATTAATGAATGGGTCCAAATTAAAAATGGTCTGTTGCTGCAAAGCAACTGCCCCCGGGTAAGCGCTGTACTTGTTGAGAGAATCATCGAGCCAGGCTAATGCAAAGTTGGTTGACGCTAACATAAAATTGCCGTTAAGACCAACATTAAGCCCATCTATCTTTTTCGAACGATACCTCAAGTTGAAGTTGATCCTGCCACGCATCTTTGCCATATCCTTATTTGTAAAATCAGAAAGCGTATCTATTACATTTGAATCCGGCGCCGGAGGACCAATGTATCCATGGTCTTTGAAGAAATTCCCTCCTACCACTACGTCGAGGTTTTCTTTCACAATACGAGAATGCAGGAAGCTTGCACCTGCAAAATATGGAACATCATCGTACCACTTGTTGGATATTGCAGGGCTGCTGTAAAGGCCTGAATTGAGTGTTATTTTGGTCAATGGTTCTAATCGTGGAAACTTCGTTCTAATATTAATTACCCCACTTAGGGCCGAGGATCCGTACAACACAGAAGAAGCACCTTTGATCACCTCGATCTGTTCAATGTTCTCAACAGGGACAAATCCCCATTCCGGGCG
>JAAZYJ010000189.1 GCA_014239715.1 Flavobacteriales bacterium | reverse complement strand
TAGTCAAGTACGTCTGTCACGTCTTCGCCCTCAATAATTTGTTCGTACTTCAAGCTTCCGTCTTCCTGAATCGAAACATGAAAGGTGTTGGTATCACCAAATAAATTGTGAAGGTCGCCAAGTATTTCTTGGTATGATCCGGTTAAGAATATACCCAGTTGGTAGGCTTCCCCTTGTTCTAACTGGTGAACTTTGAGAGTAGGTGCATTGCTTCGATTGGTTCCTATGAAAAGGTCGAGGCGTCCATCAGAGTCGCAGGTAATGTCCTCTAATGTCGCTTCCCGCCGAGGTTCCTCATTAAGCCGTTGGATAGGAATTACAGGAAATACCTGGTCAATGGCCCATGAGTCAGGAACAGATTGAAACACAGAAAAATTGCAAAAATATTTATCAGCTAGATTCTTTCGTAGAGTTTTAATTTCATCTGGTAAATATTTCAGTCGTTCTGACAATTTCTCAATTTTTCTAGAGATTCCCCAAAAAATACGTTCGCAAAGCGCACGATTACGTAGGGTTATTAACCCAAGCAAGAACTGATTATGAATTTCGTCTTTCAGATGAGTAGCATCATGCCATGACTCAATCAGGTTTTTGTTCGAAGTATTTTCCAGCACGGCGTAAATTTCTTTTACAATTTCTGGGGAATCTTTGGGGATTTCAATTTGGTCACTCCATTCAGGGAATGACGTAACATCTAGGACATTGAAAACTAGAATGGAGTGGTGGGCTGTCATAGCTCGTCCTGATTCTGAGATGATACTGGGGTGAGGTAAATCTTCTTCCTGACAAGATTCCAAAACATGATAGACGACATCGTTAGCGTATTCTTGAACTGTGTAGTTGGTGCTTGAAGCATAGGTTGAGCGTGAGCCATCGTAATCGACACCAAGTCCGCCTCCGACATCAATATAATCGATAGGGCACCCTGATTTTCTAAATTCAACGTAGAAACGCCCAACTTCTTTTAGACTATTTTTAATGCGTCGGATATTTGTGATTTGGCTACCCAGGTGGAAGTGAATGAGTCGGATGCAGTCTTTTATCCCTCGTTTCTCTGCAAAGTCTAACGCATCAATCAATTCCATGGAATTAAGGCCAAACTTTGAATATTCCCCACCCGACTCGGCCCACCTTCCTTGACCCGAACTGATGAGTTTGATACGAAGTCCAATATTAGGTTGAATATTTATTTCTTTTGCAACGTTGTCAATAATTTCGAGTTCACTTGGGCGTTCGACAACAATGAATACTTTTTTGCCAAGTTTTTGGCTCATCAAAGCTAAGCGAATAAAAGTTTCATCTTTGTATCCATTGCATATTAGAAGAGCCTCGGGGTTATACAAAATTGCTAGGATTGCATGTAATTCGGGTTTCGAGCCGGCTTCCAACCCAAAGTTATAGGGTCTGCCAAACTTGACTATCTCCTCTACTACCTGACGTTGTTGATTAACTTTGATGGGATAAACTCCATGATAGGCCCCCTTATAATCATATTCCTTGATAGACTTT
>JAAZYJ010000167.1 GCA_014239715.1 Flavobacteriales bacterium | reverse complement strand
TGTGGCTGTTCTTCTTAGTGTCAATTCCAATATCGGACTTGACATCCAGCGAAAGGAAGAAAAGATTATCAGAATACGTGAGCGATTTCTAAACCTCCGGGAAAACAAAATGATTGACCCCGACAATATAGAGCATTTGACCATTCTTTGGTGTGCTAAAGAAAGTGTCTATAAAATTCATGGTGACCCAAACGTATTTTTCAAAGAACACATTACCATACAGAGCACACCCGATTTTCAATCACCTCATTTAACCGCTGAACTAAATCACACTCTATATTCCGACATTCATCATCTTAAGTTCGAAATTTTAGAAAATTATGTTTTAGTTTACACTGTTTTTGAAAGTAACTGAATAACGTCATATGGAAATTCTGAAAACAGACCGAAAGCTTGCGGTGTTGATCGATCCGGATAAATGGGCATCAATAGATCAAATGACTGAATTGATCCATGCGCTAAAGCAGTCTTCTGCCGACCTGATATTAGTGGGAGGAAGCCTAATGACCAACGATCTATTTGACAAAACCATACAATATCTCACACTAAACTTATCGATTCCGGTAGTCATTTTTCCGGGAAACGGCCTCCAGGTTTCTTCCAAAGCTGATGGCATATTATTGTTGTCTTTAATTTCTGGTCGAAATCCGGAATTTCTAATTGGACAACATGTCGTTGCTGCTCCGCACATTGCACGATCCGGAATCCAGGTGTTTCCAACAGGATATCTTTTAGTCGATGGGGGGAAAGCGACTGCTGCATCGTATATGAGCGGCACTACACCTATACCACACGATCAGGTAAGTATTGCCGTATGCACAGCAATGGCAGGCGAACAGCTTGGTTTACAGACTATTTACCTCGACGGCGGAAGTGGTGCTAACAATAACATGTCAATAGAAATGGTTCAAGCAGTTGCAGAAAGCGTTAAAATTCCATTAATTGTAGGAGGAGGGATTCGATGTGCAAATGAGGTTCAAGAAAAATGGGATGCTGGAGCCAATGTAGTTGTTATCGGAACCGCAATTGAGAATAATTTGAGCCTGCTTAAGGATTTTGCCGAAGCAAAAGAAGAATTATGAAGATTGTCGTTTTTTCATCATCGAATAAGGTAAATAGTGAAATACCTGAAGTAATTAAAATGTTTGAGAATGGGCTGACCTGTTTTCATTTGAGAAAGCCGAAACTCCGGTTAAAGGAGCTGGACAAATACATTCTGGCTATTCCCAAAGAGTATAGAAACAGGATTGTTTTGCACACACATTATGAGCTTGCTTCATTGCATGGCCTAAAAGGGGTTCATCATTCAAGAGCATATAGAAAAAACAGATTCAGCTATTCTATTAAAATTGGCATTTCTAAAATAATCCGCAATAAGTTGTTATACACAAGATCCTACCACTCCATGATTGATGTTAAAAAGAGTCTGAACATCTACGACTATATCTTCTTGAGTCCGGTATTTGACAGCATATCAAAAAATTATCATAAAAGCTCTTTTGAAAATGGAGAGATAGAGAATGTCCTCAAATCAAGGAAACAAGACATCTATGCTCTAGGCGGAATCACACCAGAAAACGCAGAAAAAGCTTTCAGAATGGGCTTCGATGGTGTAGGTGTCCTTGGATACATATGGGAGTCTGATCGCACTCCAATAGAAGCATTTCTTTCTATTAAAGAGAAGATCAACCAGCTCAAAAGTCGCTTGTCAGTTGCAGTATAATTCTGTGCCAAAGGATTTGGCCTCCTATTGAAGACTAAGGTCCCAATCTTTAAACACAACCTCGTAGCCTTGTTCAATAATTACTTTTGAGAATTCTTCTGTACCGCGTGTATCGTCAATATCAAATTGTTCTAAATTCTCATTCGGGTTTGCATAACCTCCAGGGTCTGTCTTTGAGTCTGCAGAAATGGATGTTATACCCAATTTAATGATGTTATCCCGAAATTTAGCTGATTCCCTTGTTGACATGGACAGCTCTACTTCTTCGTTAAATAATCTATATGCACATATAAGCTGAACCAGTTGTCTATCCGAAATAGACGATTTCAGATTGGTTGCTCCGGAACACGGTCTAAGTCTGGGAAATGAAACAGAATACTTCGATTTCCAATACTTCGTTTCTAAATAATTCAAATGCACGGCATTGAAAAATGAATCAACGCGCCAATCCTCCAGACCAATAAGCACTCCCAGACCCATTTTATGTATCCCCGCTTTCCCCAGTCGATCATGCGTTTCAACACGAAATTGATAATTTGATTTCCTTCCTTTTGGGTGGTGAAGGTTGTAATGATCCTCATGATATGTTTCCTGATAAACCAAAACGGTATTGAGACCCTCCAATCTCAATTCCTCGTACTCCTTCTGTTGCAACGGTTGCACCTCAAGAGCAATATGAGAAAAATACGGCTTCAGCAATCGAATTGCATTTTTAAAATAGTCCAGCCCCACTGTTTTATTCGCTTCTCCGGTCACAAGCAAAACATGATCATAGCCCAATCTTTTAACAATCTCCGCTTCTTTTATTATTTCGTCATCGGTGAGGGTTTTTCTGGGAATCTTTACGTCTAAGCTGAATCCGCAATAGGTGCAGATGTTCTGGCATTCGTTGGAAAGGTATATTGGTATATACATCTGGATGGTTTTTCCGAACCGTTTCTGTGTTTTCAACTGACTTTTCCTAGCCATCTGCTCCAGATAATGCTCCCCGGCCGGCGACAACAATGCTTTGAAATCTTCGAGATCGCACTTGTCTTTAGACAGTGCCGTTTCTACATCATTCTTTGTTTTTTTATAGATGGATTCAGCCACTTCGGCCCAATCCCATTTAGATATGTAGTCGTAGAATGTCAATCTTCCAAAAAAGTAGTTAGCGGTGAGCTGGGTTCTGCCGTCTGCAATGTGCTGCCCAGGTGAGCTTCATGGGCCATCCTCCCTGCCTCAATCGCCATTTTAAACGCTATGCCCATAGACACCGGATCATCCGCTACAGCAATTGCAGTATTAACCAGCACTGCATCCGCTCCAAGCTCCATTGCCCATGCCGCATGTGACGGCGCACCAATTCCGGCATCCACCACTACCGGAACATTTGCCTGCTCAATTATGATCTGTAAAAAATCTTTTGTTAAAAGCCCTTTATTACTTCCTATTGGGCTACCCAAAGGCATGACCGCAGCTGTTCCGACTTCCTCCAGCCTTTTACACAAAACCGGGTCCGCATGCACATATGGGAGAACGACGAAGTCTTTCTTAACCAATTCTTCGGCTGCTTTGAGTGTTTCAATAGGATCAGGCATCAGATATTTGGGGTCAGGATGAATTTCCAGTTTAACCCAATTCGTTCCAAGAGCTTCCCGTGCAAGCTCCGCAGCAAATATTGCCTCTTCAGCGTTTCTTACTCCGGAAGTATTGGGCAACAAGCTAAATTGAGAATGGTCCAGCCGACTTAAAATGTCATCTGTATCTGTTCTTACATCAATTCGTTTTAATGCAACCGTTACCAGCTCTGAGCCTGAATTCAGAAGCGCTTGCTCCATCAGATTATTCGAGCTGAACTTCCCGGTCCCTGTAAACAACCTTGAACCGAATGTTTTACCTGCTATCGTTAATGCACTCATAATTCGTCTATTTTATCATATTCGTTTTTATCTGAGGTTCTCCAATATTTTTTCATATTCCGAAAAATTGCGGTAGCATTGTTGTTCACAATCGCATCGGTCAAGCACCCGGAGGCTGCAACTCCACTTACGCCAACTTTGCACAGATTGTGAAGATCAGATGGCAAGATCCCGCCAACCGCAATTATGGGAATTTTTACACCGTGATCCCTGATGCCATCAACAACTAACCTCATGCCCTGCATTCCAAGAACGGGACTAAGAACTTTCTTTGTTTGTGTATATCTGTAAGGTCCTATCCCTATATAATCGGCTCCTTCTTCACAATGCTTCAATGCCTCTTCTATCGTATTGGCAGTTCCGCCAATGATCATTTTTTTCCCTAATAATTCACGTGCCTCTTTCACCGGCATATCCTGCAAACCAAGATGGACACCGTCAGCACCTAACAAAGCCGCAAGCTCGGCATCGTCGTTCAGCATAAACTTAGCGTTACATGCAGTACATATGTCCCTGATCAACCTCCCTTCCCGAACCACATCTTTGTTCGGGACATTTTTCATTCTAAGCTGAATCCACCTTATTCCTGCCTTACACGCATCCGCCACAAGCTCGGCATGCGTCCAGCCGGTTTGATCTTTCGTTATATATTGTATTTCCGAGATCATGCGGTTTTACGTTTCATTTTTGAGATAACTGCCATCGACGAGATCGAGCTGAATAGATCCAGCACTAAAGCCAGGCCATAGGAGATAATTTGCCCGTTCGAATTTTCTTCAAGAACCAAGTATCCGGCAAAAAATGCAACAAAACTTGCGATATATGTGTACTTGGAGATAGGCACGATCATGTTGGGGTTGTTCCTCCGTATATCCAATCTTTTAGCTCTGAACACCAACAAACACATGATCGCGATCAGCACACCAAAAGCCCAATCCACATTGAACCAGGCCCAGGACGAGAAAACAGACATTGAATCAAGAAAAAGCACGGTCATTATCAGAAAGGAAAGCAGGTTGGATAGCTGATATAATCGATCTATATTTTTCATAGCTCTATATCATCAATGATTTCGGAATTAATATTCCTTTCTGTTTTGTGAAAAGCCAAAGACAGCACCCACGCAACAATTTCCAATAAAACAGCCAGTAAAAGAAGCGGTGTCTGCAAAAAGCTAAGATGCATGAAATGAGTGACAATTGCGGCGATAAAAAGAATTGCCCCTCCGTAGTACATTATTCTAGCCGGTTTAGATTCGACTATTGGATTGATGACCTCGGGGTCAAGCTTTTTTGCCCACACTCTAAGCCCATAATTCGCCAATATTACCGGGATCAGGATGTATAGCAAATTAATAGAGAGTAATTCAGCCCAACCCACGATAAGGTTTAACGAATAGCCTGTTAAAATAGCCAGTGCTATTCCATTCGAAATATGGTATACTATTCTGGAGCTCATGTTTCGTGGTATGCTAGCAGTGATGGGTTACTAAGCAACCGCATTTCCGTATATCTTTTGGCTCTCAAGCAAGCTTTTATCTCCGGAAAACCAAGGGCTAGATTAGACAGCAGAGCACTTGATAAAATGCACCCACTCCCATGTTTTGGAAGCCCCATTTTTTTTGGCTTGAATGATACAACCCGCTCATTTTGAATAAGAAAATCTTTCGCCAATTGATCGGAATGTCCACCTTTCAAATAAACCTTTGTCACCTTAGACAAAAGTTTACCACCTTCTACTCCATTCTCTCCACTTAGCTCTTTTATCTCTGTCCAGTTCGGCGTGACGTAATCTATCATCGGCAATAGCTCCTGAAATTCATCAGCCTGAGCATGAAAAGCAGCACCTGTAGTAGATGACAAGATCGGATCCCAGAGGCAGGTGATCTTTCGATCATTTAAGATACCCAATAGCTTTTTTAATGTTGAAGCATCTTTTATTAAGCCGATTTTAGCATAACCGATCTTGTAACGATCAAGCAGAATGTGCAATTGTTGCAACACTACATCAACCTCCACCCAATTCACTGAAATAAATTCGTCTTCCGTCTGGATCGTATTCGCTGTAACTACCGACAACCCCTGCAGCTTGTGCTGCTCAAAGGTTTTAATATCGGCAAGGGATCCGGCACCTCCCGAAGGGTCAAATCCTGCTATACTCAGTATGTATGGTCTGTCTTTCAATCTGGTTTTTATTCAGCCAACCTTGCCGGCTCAACGTAAACGTCACCACCTTTTTCTATGAATTCTTTTGATTT
>JAAZYJ010000304.1 GCA_014239715.1 Flavobacteriales bacterium | reverse complement strand
GATTTCATGGGTGGGGTTTTCGGCTATCAATCAAGCATTTGGATACAATCTGCAATCGGAAGTGTCGGCATGGTTTTTTTCATTTTGTTTACCGGATTGATAGCTGTGGTCATTTTATTTAATCCCAAGTTCCCGACATTTGGAAGAATACTTCCACAAAAAGAAGAGGACCAGACTACGCCAGAGGTGAACAGTGTTAACCATGAAAATTCCAATGAAAAGCCTATAAAAGAGGTCCCTTCAGAAGAACTAGACCTTTCCCAGGATCCTGTCGATGCAGAAGAAAGTGAAGAAGAAGAAGAGGAAAAAGGCCCGGTCGACCTGGGCACCTTCATTGGAGAGGAAGAAACCGTAGCAATTGAACCTCCTGATGAAGATTTTCAGGTAGAAGTAGCAACGGAAGAAGAAGAGCTAACAGAAGATGAGCTAAGTGATAAACTCAAAGAATTTGGTGAATACGACCCAAAGCTAGATCTGTCAACCTATCAATTGCCGGGCATTGAACTATTGGAGGATTACGGAGGAGGTGAAATTTCGGTAAACAAAGAAGAGCTTGAAGAGAACAAGAACAAGATCGTCGAAACACTAGGGAATTACAACATCAATATCGCAAAGATCAAAGCAACTATTGGACCAACAGTTACCCTCTATGAGATCGTTCCTGTTGCCGGAGTGCGCATATCAAAGATCAAAAATCTGGAAGATGATATTGCACTTAGTCTAGCCGCCCTCGGTATCCGAATAATTGCTCCCATGCCCGGAAGAGGAACAATTGGAATTGAAGTTCCTAATTCAAACCCGGAAATCGTTTCTATGCGCTCAATAATCGCTTCCGAAAAGTTTCAGAACAGCGACATGGAGCTACCTGTAGCACTAGGAAAAACCATATCCAACGAAACCCTGGTTGCTGATCTAACCAAAATGCCTCACCTGTTAATGGCGGGTGCTACAGGGCAAGGTAAATCGGTTGGGTTAAATGCTATTCTTGTTTCTATTCTTTATAAGAAACATCCGGCACAGGTGAAATTTGTACTGATTGATCCGAAAAAAGTAGAGCTGACACTGTACACCAAGATAGAGCGCCACTTCCTCGCAAAATTACCAGATGACGGGGAAGCCATTATAACAGATACATCCAAAGTGGTAACCACTCTTAATTCATTGTGTGTTGAGATGGACCAACGGTATGAGCTCCTTAAAAATGCAATGGTCAGAACGATTAAGGAATACAACAAAAAATTCATTGACAGAAAATTAAATCCGGAAAAGGGACATCGGTATTTACCTTATATCGTGCTCGTTGTTGATGAATTTGCAGATCTTATTGTCACCGCGGGTAAGGAAGTTGAAACACCAATTGCTCGTTTGGCCCAGCTGGCTCGAGCTATCGGAATTCATCTGATCATTGCAACTCAAAGGCCTTCCGTAAATGTAATTACAGGGATTATAAAAGCTAATTTCCCAGCTAGAATTGCATTTCGCGTCACCTCTAAAATTGACTCCAGGACCATTCTGGATTCCGGAGGCGCAGACCAGCTAATAGGAAAAGGTGATATGCTATATTCTCCGGGCAACGAGCTTGTACGGCTTCAATGTGGGTTCGTTGACACGCCGGAAGTTGATGAGATCACAGACTTTATTGGTACGCAAAGAGGGTATCCAAGTGCATTTCTTCTGCCGGAATACATCGATGAAAGTGCGTCCTCATCTTCCGATATGGATAGAGATGAAAGGGACTCCATGTTTGAGGAGGCTGCTCAAGTAATTGTGACACATCAACAAGGCTCTGCCTCCTTGATCCAGCGCAAATTGAAATTGGGTTATAATCGTGCCGGTCGAATAGTCGATCAACTTGAAGCCGCGGGCATTATAGGGCCTCATAGAGGAAGTAAAGCCAGGGATGTTTTAATTCCTGATCTAGACTCTTTGGCTCGATTTTTGGAAAATGAGAAAAGAGACGGCGAATTAGATTAAATTTGTAGCTATGAAAAAATTAATTACGATTATATGTGTTTTACTCATTTCGAGCATGACTGGATTTACTCAGGACGACGAAAAGGCAAAAACAATTTTGGATGGGGTGAGTAAAGAAATGTCAACATACGAAACCATTTATATTGAATTCAAAAGCAGAATTAAAACAGAAGGAGTCAACTCATCTTCTTCAGGAAAAGCATGGATAAAAGGTAATAAGTACTATTACGAAGACGCCAGCTCAAGGATC
>JAAZYJ010000224.1 GCA_014239715.1 Flavobacteriales bacterium | reverse complement strand
CTTCGCCAGATTTCATCCAAACTTCAGTATCGGTGTCGCTAACTTTTTCAGTAGCAAGAGTCGAGAAAGCAATAAAAAAAGTAAAAAAGAACCTGCTCATTTCTTGGGTGAGGATAAAGAGCATTTAATACAATTTTGCAAAGAAAAAATCAAAGAGGAGCATTTTGATTATTTCATTTTTGGCCATCGCCATCTTTTAATTGATCATCCGATCGGAGAAAAATGTCGCTATATAAATCTCGGGGATTGGTATACGCAATGCAATTATGCTGTGTTTGATGGCGAATCCCTGAGTCTGGAAGTGTTTAATGGCTAGATTTCAACAAGCTACACTTACCGACCTTCATCTGTTTTGAACCTAGATTAACCATTACCGCCTAAGCTCACCAATCATATCAATTAGGCGGTTTGAATATCCCGTTTCATTGTCGTACCAGCCGACGATCTTTACGAAATTTCCATTCACATTCGTCAATTCCGAATCGAAAACGCACGAGTGTTTATTTCCAACAATATCAGAGGAAACGATGGGGTCTGAAGTGTACTGCAAAATGGCCTTATAGCCCCCTTCTGACTGTTGTTTGAAGATTCTGTTTACCTCATTTACGGTTACAGCCCTTTCCAATTCCAATGTCATTTCTGTAAGACTACCGACAGGAACCGGGACCCTAATTGCGCTTCCAAATAGTTTACCATGAAGATGCGGAAACAGTTTTATCAGCGCATCTGTGGCACCTGTGGATGTAGGAACAATATTTTCTGCTCCGCTGCGTGCTCGTCGCATATCTTTATGAGGACTATCATGTAATTTCTGATCACTTGTATAAGCGTGGATCGTTGAAAGAAATCCCCTTTTAACGGAATATGCGTCATTCACTATCTTCACCAAAGGCGCGGCACAATTTGTTGTACAGGAAGCATTAGATACTACTAGCTCCTCCCCTTTAATTTCTTGATGATTTATACCGTAAACATACGTTGGAGTATTGTCGCTGGCAGGTGCCGAGATCAAAACCTTTTTTGCTCCGGCTTTTACATGCATTAAGGCCATTTCTTTCGTTCTGAAGGCCCCGGTACACTCTACTACAACATCTATATCCAGTTCCTGCCACGGAAGCTCTTCAGGATTACGGCAGTTGTAAACATATACTATATGATCATTTATTTCAAGGCAATTTTCTTTGGGAATAACAGAACCATCAAACCCTCCATGCAGCGAATCGTACTTTAACAGTAAAGCCTGCTTGTTCAGCTCCATCAGGTCATTGATCGCAACAAGCTCTATTGCATCATTCCCTTGCAATGCTCGAGTTAACACTCGCCCGATCCTGCCAAAACCATTAATTGCTATCCTTACTTTTCTCATTCAAAATCATAAAAAAGCCCCAACTAAAGTAGTTGAGGCTTATTGAATTATCAATTTTTTTATCTATTTATTTCAATTTAATGAATCTTGTTACCTCGTTAATCGCGCCTGCTTTTAACTCAATAATGTACGTCCCCTTCCCAATGCCACTCATATCCAGATCCAAGGTGTGTTTTCCCATAACCATGTTTTGCTGACTGATCGTCTTGATCAGTTTTCCATTTATATTATAGATATAAAGGCTAACATCTTCTCGTTGGCTAAGCTCAAAAGTCACCCTGCCCATTTCGTCAAGCGGATTCGGGTAAACCGACAATCCCGATTGGAATTCAGCATCAGATACGTCGACATGATCAACATCATCCCCGTTACTAAGGACTGAACCTGACGTCCACACACCTCTTCCGTGTGTACCAAGGTATATTTCGCCGGCTTTTGATGATTCATTCCACTCTCTTTGTTGCTGACGAATAGCAAATACCGGAACCGGACCCATTTCGTTTATACATTGTGTCCACGTGCTTCCTCCGTCACTCGATGCCCAAGCTCCAAAGTCGGAACCACACACCAATTTTTGAGGATCACGGTAGTCAATAATTACGTCGAGGACCGCCATTGTAGTAGGAATATTACCCTGCACAGTGGTTGAAACAAGGCTTGCCGTTGAACCTGAAGCACAGTTATCCAATTCCACAAGACTTCCACCTCCTGTTTGAGATCGGGCAATGATCAATCTTTCAGGATTATTCTTGTCGATAGCTATACCATTCACAGGACGACCTGTACTATATATCTTACTAACTTGTAAAGTACTCACATCTGCTTCACTATAGACGCTGTCTAAACCTTTGACCCTCCATAGGCCATCATTGTACGTTCCAACATATAGAATATTGCCATCCCATGAAAACTCAAAGCACATTACAGGATTGTTAAACCCGGATCCGTCAGTAACATCCCACCATTCTGGGGATTTACCAAACCTCAACCCATCTCTGGTAAGCATTACCTGATAGGCCGTTGCACTATTGGCAAGCGTAGCCAACATGGATTGTACAGGGTCTTGTAAGCTAAGTGTATCGTATGGATAGTTCAATTTCATAGAATCCGTTCCCATCCAAACCGTATCAGAAGTGCCGGGGTGCAGTGCATAAAAATCACCACCGATGTTACCCATCGAAATCAATGAATCCGTAAAATACAGTGGGTCGGCATTTGTGTAGTAAGAGTAGTTGACCCAGATATGAACTGGGATCCAGAAAACGTGGACAACTTTGAAATTGACGTCT
>JAAZYJ010000219.1 GCA_014239715.1 Flavobacteriales bacterium | reverse complement strand
TTGGAAAGCCGGAAGCAGCGCGAAAGAAAAGAGGAGAGCAATACTTTTTCGTCAACAATCGCTTCGTTAAAAGCCCGTATTTAAATCACGCGGTAGTGAAAGCTTACGAAGAGCTGATCGCTACTGATCAACACCCTTCCTATTTCATTTATCTACATGTAGACCCTGCCACCATTGATGTCAACATTCACCCAACTAAGACTGAGATCAAATTTGAGGATGAGAGGTCCATCTACGCGATTCTGCGGTCCGCTGTGAGACTATCTCTTGGTCGCTATAACATTGCACCCACCTTGGATTTCGAGCAAGAGACAAGTTTTGAAGTTAGTCCAATTCCCAAGGGCAGAACGGTGTCAACTCCGAATATCAAAAGTGATCCGAATTACAACCCATTTAAGCTCTCTTCTTCCCAATCTGACTTTGGCGGAAAAAAAGTAAGTAGCTCTGACATTATGGCTTTGGAGGACATGTACAAAAAAGCCGATGGTCAAGGAAGCACGGAGCCTGTTGAGAATAACAGAGAGGATCACCTTATCGAGGTAGAAGAGCAGAGATTACCGTATCAGCTCCATAGAAAATACATCATCAACCACATTAAATCCGGGTTTATCGTCATAGACCAGCAAAAAGCACATGAACGCATACTTTTTGAAAGATTGATCCAGTCAATTGCCAACAACAGAATGACGTCTCAGCAAATTCTTTTTCCCCTGACAGTCGAATTAAGTCAACTAGACATAGAACTCTTACAATCTGTCAGCTCGGAGCTGAATGGAATGGGATTTGATATATCTGAATTTGGAAAAGGGGCGATCATTGTTAACGGGATTCCTTCGATCTTACAAGAAAAGAACCTGCATGATGCAATTGACCAAATACTTAGCAATCTTAACGATGAAGGGCAAGTAAATGTCAAGTTTGAAGAGCAGTTGGCAAGGAGCATTTCCAAAGCCCAATGTATTAAAAGCGGCCATTTCCTTGGGGTAGAAGAAATGCAAAATTTAGCGGATCAGCTTTTTGCTTGCGAGCAACCATTTTACACACCTTCCGGGAAACCAACAACCGTAACGGTGCCAATTGAAGAATTTGAAAAGAAATTTGACCAGTAATGCTACAGAACATTTTTAGAAACATGCCGCCAGTTGTCAAGAACCTACTCTTGATCAATGTTGTTCTTTTGTTGGCCAATTTCGTATTTCTCAGCCAAAATACAAACCTCAACGGTATCCTTGGAGCTTATTATTGGGGCTCTGATCATTTTGAGCCCTACCAGATCATCACACACATGTTCATGCATGATAACCAAGGATTAATGCACATCCTGTTCAACATGTTTGCTTTGGTCATGTTTGGTGGCCAGATCGAGCGAGTTTGGGGCCCGAAACGATTCTTGATCTATTACCTGGTCTGTGGGCTTGGAGCATACTTATTGCATAACCTTGTTAATGCGATCGAAATACAGAATCTCCTTGCGAACCTTAGCTCGAGTCAAACGGAGCTGTTTATGGCAGAAGGGTTTGAACATATTGAGAATGGCAAAGTATTTACTTCAATGCCTCAAGAAACTCAGCTCGGCCTGTATTACGCTTACAATACCCCGATGGTAGGCGCATCAGGAGCCGTGTTCGGATTGTTAGCCGCATTTGCCTGGTTGTTTCCAAATACAAAACTGATGTTACTGTTTCCACCAATCCCGATAAAAGCAAAATGGTTCGTACTAATGTATGCCGGGCTTGAGATCTATTTAGGGTTCAGAAATTCTGCAGGAGACAGTGTAGCGCATTTTGCTCACATCGGCGGAGCATTAGTAGGGGTGATCATGTTGCTCATTTGGCAGCGCAATAGGAACAAGTTCTATTAATATGGCATTCAACGACGACATAAAGCGCGTATACCAAACAGGCGGGGTATCCATCAAGTTCATAATGATCTTTGCCGTTGTTTTTGTCCTCACGTTGATTATCACATTCGTTGTGGGAAGCATTAACAGAGACGGAGCTTCCATGCAGGACAACCTCAGCTGGCTTGCAGGAACGGCACATCTCCCAAGCCTGATCCGCAAACCATGGACGATTATTACAAATATTTTTATACACGGCGGCGCTGGTCACTTTCTGGGTAACATGATCGGCATATATTTCTTTGGAAGAGTATTGTCACAATTTGTAATGGACAAAGAATATACCGCTACTCTTCTGCTGAGTGGCATCTTCGGGTTTGTCATGTTTGTTATTGCTTATAATCTTATGGGCATTGCAGAAGGAAGTAGTATTGTTGGAGCATCCGGGTGCGTAATGGGTGTACTTGGTGCATCCGTAGCCTATGCTCCTCTGATGCGATTCAACATGCTGATCGTTAAACCTCCTCTTATACTTATCGCCGGGCTGTATGTTCTCTTTGATCTATCGAACATTGCCAATTTTGGTGGTAATTGGGGCGGTAGCATAGCGCACGTCTCAGGACTCGCATTCGGTTATTTTTCAGTAAAGCTTGGACAGAATGGGAAGGATATCCTTGGTTGGTTCACAAAGCTACTGGATCAGCTGGCAGGTCTTTTTTCAGGGACACGTAGTGCAAAACCAAAAATGAAAGTTAAATACAGTAAGAAAGACTTCAAAGCAAAAGGCAAGGAAAAGTCGAAGCAAAGGAAAACAAAATCTGACGTTGACTACAACATGGAAAAAGTGGAGCGTCAAGCTAAGATCGACGCCATTTTAGACAAGATCAAAAGCTCAGGATACGAATCGCTCTCTAAAGTCGAAAAGGATTTTTTGTTCAATGAGGGCAAAAGACTATAACCGACTAACCGGTTTTGGCACATTTGCCCTGATCATAAACATAGTTTGTGTTCTGTTGCTTGCACTCGCCTATCTCGCGACATACATAAACCCTACAGCTGTGCCTCAGATGGCCTTTTTCGGTCTCCTATACCCTTTCTCACTTCTGGCCAACTTCTTGTTCCTTTTTTACTGGTTATTGAAAAGGAGGAAGTACTTTTTAATCTCTCTGATAACTATTATCATCGGTTTTTCTCATATGAGTCGCTTCATTCAATTTACGATCCTGGAAAGGGAAGACGAAACGAAAGAAACAGAAATTAAGGTGATGAGCTATAACGTGCGTCTATTTGACCTGTACAACTGGACACAAAACAAACAAACCAGAAACGAAATTTTTAAGTTCCTGGCCAATGAAGACCCTGATGTCATCTGCTTTCAGGAATTTTACCAGCAAGATCAAAGCAATTCATGGAATTTCAAAACCAGAGATACTCTCGTTCAATTTTTAAAAGCAAAAAACTATGCTGAAGGCTACACGGTTAATGTAAGCAACAACAAATTCTTCGGTCTGGTTACGATGAGCAAGTTTCCTATAGTGACTAGTGACCATATTAAATTCGAAAACGATAAGAGCAACAGCTTTCTATGCACTGATCTGCTGATCCAGAATGATACCATCCGCGTGTACAACGCACACATCGGCTCTGCAAGATTTTCTCAAGCTGACTATGAAGTTATGGGAACAGAAGGCAATTATAAAACCTGGCCGCATCAAAAATCAGAAGACGACCCTCAAATTGTTGCTAGACTGACCCATGCTTACAAGAAACGAGTAGCACAAACAAGCGCACTTTTGACACACTCTTATACATCCCCATTTCCTGTCATCATTTGTGGTGATTTTAATGATACCCCGGTCTCCTTTAATTACCGGAGCTTAACCCGCAAATATATTGACGCATTCACACTAAGTGGAACTGGAACAGCCGGCACCTACTGTGCAATACCCATGCTGCGAATTGATTATTTGCTACATTCCGATTTTTTCAATTCATATGCTTATCAAACCCACGACGAAGAATTGTCTGATCACAGGGCAATTAGCGCAATACTGGAATATTAATTGTTCAATTTGACTTCTGACAGATCCAGCTGATTCATTGAATTTGCCTTCATTCCAGACACTCTTTTAGTGAAGAACCTTACGGTTTCATCATAAAATAATGGAATAACCGGTGATTCATCGATAAGAACGGCCTCCAGCTGATTATACAAGTCCCATTTTAAAGTGTCATTCTTCTCCGTAAGCAATTGTTCGAACAATTTGTCGTAATCCGCATTTGCAAAATGCGTGTAATTGGGTCCATTCTCCGGCGCAAAATTCTTACTATAAAAAAGTTGATAGAAATTGGTTGCGTCCGGGAAATCAGCGGTCCAGTTCTTGAGGAAAAAATTAGTTTGAAATGTAGCCATATCTTTTCTGTGCACCGATTTAGAAACCGCATCTACCTGCACATTCAATCCTACTTCTTTTAGCTTTCGTTGAATGTAATTGCACATCTGTTTGTATTGATTAGCTACAACCAATTTAACGGGCTCCCCGGTGTACCCTCCTTTTTTTAGCAATTCTCTGGATTTATCCGGGTTAAAGACAATTCCAGAGGTCGTAACCCTATCAAATCCCGGCATGCCTCTTGGCAAAAACCCTTTATGAGCTCCCTTTCCAATATTCTTCCTCATATAGGTAACCAGCTCGTCCTTATCAATAGCATAATTAACCGCTTGCCTGATCAATTTATTCCTAAAAGGACTATCAGCATTGATCGGTTTGTTCTCATCCACCAGGAAACCAAGATAATCCGTTTTTAGCCATGGTATTTTAGAGAAGGTAATGGTGGAATCAAACTCTTCCTTGAGTCCTCCCCTGTCTGTTAATAAAGTCTCCTGGAAGCTTTGATCCAGTCCTGACATCATTTCATATTTACCCACTTTAAACTGCATGTATTCCTGATGTCTGTCAGGCAAGAAACTAATTGTGATGGCATCAAGGTAAGGAAGGGTATCTCCGGATTCACTTTTCCGCCAATACTCATCGTTCTTCAGCAGGACCAGCTTTACATCCTCATTCCAGAATGAAAACCTAAATGGTCCTGTTCCCACCGGGTTTGCCCTAAAATCCTCTCCATACAAGTCGATTGCTTCGTGAGGCACTACAGAGCAATGTTTCAAGGTAAGCATTTGCAAAAAAGAAGGCTGAGGCTCTTTCAGGTAGATCTTAAAAATTCGATCATCGACAGCCTTAAACCCGATATAATTGCTTTCTTCAGTTTTTGCAACGCTCTCAAAAATGTACTTGCCCGGTGATGGCTCCGCCGGATCCACTATTCGGAAAAAACTATATTCAAAATCACTTGCAACGACCCGCCTACCTTCAGAAGCTGCAAAACACTCATTATCATGAAAATAGACGTCGCTCCTAATGTAAAACGTGTACTCTTTTCCGTCATCCGAAATTTCCCAATCTGCAGCAATAGCAGGAACCACCTGTAACTGTTCGTCCAATGCGACCAACCCTTCGAACAAATGCCCGATCGCAATGATGTCTTCAAAACTAGTGGTCCGCGATGGATCCAGTTTTGAAATACCTGCCGCCTCATTGTACCGGAAAACCGTTTTTTCAGAATTCAGATCTTTGTCGCCGGTCGTCCCACACGAAACCATAAATCCAATGAATACAACTACCCAGAATGTTCTCATATTCTTTTGTTTGGCTTAAAATAACTCCATTATCATCTTCATTTTGCATGACTTTCTTGTTGTTACTCACAGAATTTTCCACAAGCAAGTGTAACATCCAACAACCAAAGCCATAAATATCTTATTTTTGCGCTGTAATGAGTCAGTACAAAAAAGTTTCATTTTATACGTTAGGCTGCAAACTGAATTTTTCAGAAACCTCAACCATTGCGAGGGATTTTGAAAAGGCAGGTTTTGCCCGTGTGGAGTTTGAACACAATCCGGATATTTATGTGATCAACACCTGTTCCGTAACCGAAAATGCTGACAAGAAATGCCAACAGCTGGTAAAGAAGGCATTAAAAGTTAACCCCGAAGCTTTCGTAGTCGTGGTTGGGTGCTACGCACAGCTTAAACCGAATGAAATAATCCAAATAGACGGTGTTGACCTTGTGCTTGGAGCAAATGAGAAATTCAACATCCTTGAACATCTGGATTCTTTAGAGAAAAAACAAAAGGGAACTGCAATTTTTGAACCGATAAAGAACACGAGAGAATTTCATCCGTCATATAGTTCCGGAGACCGAACCCGGACCTTTTTTAAGGTTCAGGATGGTTGTGATTATTTTTGTTCTTTTTGCACCATTCCATTGGCACGTGGTAGAAGCAGAAGCAGCGACATTGCAACGACAATGGTTGAAGCTCAAAAAATTGCTACCGCTGGTGCCCGAGAGGTCGTACTAACCGGTGTTAATATCGGTGATTTCGGTACAGAACACGACGAAAGTTTTCTGGGCCTTATAAAAGAGCTTGACAAAGTTGATGGAATTGACAGATACCGGATCTCATCGATCGAGCCGAATCTTCTTTCAGATTCGATTATTGAGTTTGTCTCCAATTCGAACCACTTTGCTCCGCATTTCCATATCCCTCTTCAAAGTGGGTCCGACCTGCTGCTTAAATCGATGAGAAGAAGGTATGGTACGGACCTTTATCGGAGCAGGATAAAGAAGATCAAGGAGGCAATTCCCAACTGCTGTATCGGCATGGATGTAATTGTGGGGTATCCCGGAGAAACTGAAGATGAGTTTCTTAAGACCGTTGACTTCATTAAGGAAATGGAGCCAGCATACCTCCACGTATTTTCATATTCGGAACGCAACAATACTACTGCAGTTAGAATGGGCGCCTCCGTTCCACAAGCTATAAGAAAAGAAAGAAGCAAAATTCTCCGGTTGTTATCAGCAAAGCTGAAAAGAGCATTTTATGAAAAGAACCAAGGCGAAAATGAAGTGGTTCTTTTTGAGGGTACGGAGGATGCAGGATTGATGTTTGGCTTCACCTCGAATTATGTCAAAGTAAAATCGGCGTACAATCCGCTATTGGTCAACCAAACGGCTGATATAACGATGACAAAGGTAGATCGGGACGGCCTTATGAAGGTTGAGTTTTCAGAACAAAACGATCGACTTGAAACAAGAACATTAGGCTGATCTAATTCTAGTGACCCTAATTACTATTCAGCATGATCAGCTGCTTCCGGAAGGGTATTTGATTTAGTTGAGATCAACCAAAGCCCTGCGAATACGATCACCCCATTGACCAGTAGCAACTCTGACCCCATTGCAAAAGAACCCAGAATGTCTGAAGAAAAGTAGGAAAGCAGCCAGCAAAGAACCGGAGCAATGAGACACACAACAGGCACCAGCCGATCTTTCACTTGTCTTTTGGTTATTATTCCAAACGCAAACATGCCCAACAACGGCCCATAGGTCAGCGATGCCAGGAAAAATATCTTATACAACGCGCTTTTATCCAATATAGAGCTAAGTACAAGCGATACTAGAATTAACACCACAGATATTGCAATATGAACAATCACCCTGACACGCTTCTGAGACGAAGCGGATCTCTCTTCAATTTTAAGGAAGTCAACGCAGAATGAAGTGGTTAAAGAAGTCAGTGCTGAATCTGCACTGGAATAGGCTGCTGCAACCAACCCGAGGACAAAAAGAACAGCAACCATCATTCCCAGGCCTTCACTTTCGCTTAACGCAATTGTCGGGTACATTGCGTCTGCCTGAACCACCCCATTATTCATCAAGAGACTGATCCCTGTATCATTGGCGTATAACAGTAATGCTGACCCGAGCATTAAGAAGAATAAGTTGGCAAATACCAATACCACAGTAAAAGAGATCATGTTCTTCTGTGCTGACCTTAGGTCTTTACAGGATAAGTTCTTCTGCATCATGTCCTGATCTAATCCAGTCATGCAAAAAGCAACCACAGCCCCCGCTATCAATTGTTTTAACCAGTTGTTAGCAGGCATCCAATCGCTAAAAAAGATCTGAGAATGCTCCTGATCAAACACTTTTGTGGTCAGCTCACCTATTCCCAGATCAAAATGGTCCGCAACAAAAATGAATGTTGCTCCGGCGGCAACCAACATAAAAAGAGTTTGTAAGGTATCTGTCCAAACGATCGTTTTGATGCCGCCTTTAAAGGTATAAAGCCATATGAACAACACTGAAATAGTAACTGTTAACCAAAAAGGGAAATCGAATTTTGCAAATACAAAATCGTGCATGATCACAGCCACCAACAACAACCTAACTGACGCGCCGGCAATTCTGGAGATGAGAAAAAAAGAAGCGCCTGTCTTATAGCTGTACTCACCAAATCGATCTTTCAAGTAAGTGTATATCGAGGTGTAGTTCCATTTGTAATAGATCGGCAACAATACATATGCGATCAGCAGGTATCCGATAATGTATCCGAACACCATTTGCATATAACCAAATGACTTTCCATCCGGCTGCCCGGTGACCGAAACAAAAGTGATACCCGACAAAGAAGCACCGATCATTCCAAAAGCAACCAGGTACCACGGTGACTTTTTATTCCCAATAAAAAACGAATCATTATTTGCCCCTCTACTTGTCAGAATACTCACGATCATGAGCACTACGAAATATCCAAGGATCAAACAGAGTATTACTGATGCTGACATACAACAAATAAAACAATTAAATCATTTTGAAAATGCACCGAATTTGAATAGTATTAACATCGATTTATGCAAAGACAATCGCTACTAGATAAAATCAAGGAGCTTGAAAACCAAGCAATACAGCTAGAAGGAACTCCAGCTGCGCGAAAGCAAATTCAGAACAGGGTTCAGATATATTGTGAGAAATTTATACAAAACCTGAAAGACCGTGACGGTTTCAGAGCCACGCATAATGATGCAGGCGAGTTCTATAACTACCCGATCTGCGATAGCGGGTATCCCCTTGAAGAAGTGATAGAATTATTTGACGAGAGTGTCGAAAAACCAGGACTTAATGCGGCGTCAGGTAGGCACCTGGCATATGTTCCTGGCGGTGGTATTCCAACAGCTGCAGCAGGAGATTATTTGGCTGCAATCACCAACAAATATGCAGGAGTTTTCTT
>JAAZYJ010000236.1 GCA_014239715.1 Flavobacteriales bacterium | reverse complement strand
GTCGAGCTGGTTCACTTTATCAATTTTACTCTTGAGATCCGGCACATGTTTAGTTAAAATATGATTACCAGTATAGATGTAGTAATACCCTTCATGATTAGAAACCATGAAAATTGCGTTTCGTTCTTCAGCATGGTCACTTTCATTCTCGTCGGTATGGTGATAAAGGTTCTGAAGACATTCCACTAAAACACTGAAAACCTTTCTTCTTACCTTCGGAACTTCCTCTATGAAATCTAATTTTGACTCAACACTTAATAGAATTGATGTCAGCAGTTCTGATGTCAGCTCGCCCTTAAACGATATCATGACATCATTTTCAGTCATCCTCTCATAAAAATCATATATATCAATCATGGGTCAGGCAAAATTGAGCTAGAAGCAAATATAACGAAAGAACTACGGTATACAAAAACATTAATTATCTTTCCAAATGATGGGGGAAACTGAATGGTATTCTGATTGGTTTGATTCGAAGTACTATCATATACTATATAAAAATCGCGACAATGCAGAGGCAGAACACTTTATCTCTAATTTGATCCATTTTCTTCAACCACAGAAAGAAGCGCATATTTTAGATCTGGCTTGTGGAAAAGGAAGACACTCAACATTTTTGAATGAAATGGGATTCAGAGTTACTGGCCTGGATCTATCTGCGAACAGTATCCAAAACGCAATTCAATATGAAAATGATCGATTGAAGTTTGCTGTCCACGATATGCGTCAAGTTTATTCTAATGAAGAATTTGAATATATCTTCAACCTTTTTACAAGCTTCGGATACTTTAATTCAAACGTTGAAAACCAAAAAGTGATTTACGCTATCGAAAATCAACTCAAACACGGTGGGGTCCTGGTGCTCGATTATCTGAACGCCGATAAAGTGATCGCAACTTTGAAGCAGGATGAGGTCATTGAATTGGATGGGATTGAATTTATTATTCGTAGAGAAGTAGCAGATAATAATGTGGTAAAATCGATTTCTTTTCAAGCGGAGGGAAAACAGTATAATTTCCAGGAAAGAGTTGAGTTACTAAATAAGAATGATTTTATCAACTTCTTTAATGCAACTTCGTTGCGTTTAATTCATACCTTTGGTAGCTACGATTTACAAGAGTATATCCCGACCAAGTCAGACCGATTGATACTTTTGGCTAAAAAAGAAAAGTGAAAGAAGACCTATTTGCTATTGCCCTCCTAACTGTACCCGTAATTTCTCTTGGGTTATTGACAATTTTCTTTCAAAAGAAGCTAAATCACTTCAATCAATACTTTTTACATTTTTCAGGAGCCTTTTTGCTATCCGTTCTGGCACTACACATATTTCCTGAAGTCTATGCTTCAGCCAGCAGCGATGGTGAAGCGCTAACAATTAAGACTCTTGGGTTATTCGTAATAGTAGGATTTTTCATACAGGTATTTTTGGAGTTCATGTCGCAGGGAATCGAGCATGGTCACATTCACACACACGGAAAAAAAGCATTTCCGCTTGGAGTACTGATCAGTTTATGTATACACGCTTTTATTGAGGGAATGCCGATTGAATTAGTTATTCATCCCGACCACTACCACCATGCTGAACATCTGATCGGACACGCCCACGACCATGCGCACCATCATGGTGGCGGATCAACACAGTCGTTACTATGGGGAATCCTTGTTCATAAAGTGCCGGTTGGTATCACCCTAGCCATGTTACTTATTGCCAACAACGTGAGCAGAATTAAAACACTTGTGTCCCTGATCATATTTGCAGCTATGGCCCCATTAGGCTTGTTGCTGATGCATTACATTGGACATGGAGCATCAATTGAACTCGGGTACTCATTAGAAATATCATTAGCGGTTGTTATGGGTATGCTACTCCATATTGCTAGCACCATTTTGTTTGAGGCGGATGATGGTCATCGATTTAACGCTAAAAAAGTCGGGATAATGGTGTTAGGAGCGGCTGTAGCTTATTTCACACTATAACCTGAGAAGTTCAGCCGATTTTGCATCGCCTTTTTTCAACACTCCTCTGAAATATGCCCACTTCTCTATTGCACCTTTCCCGTTAGAATTTGTAATCTTCCATGTCAAATGGCGCATTCCCTTGAAATATCTTCCGATGAGATTTTCATCCAAATTCCGCCAATAGCCATGTTTAAGACCGTTCTTATATTGACCTTTCAGAATTATACTTCCTTCTTGATTGTAAACAGTATAATCCCCATGCAAATTACCATAGCCGTAGATACAGGTTTGATAGTAACGACCAGACGGATAATAATACAAAAATGCACCATTTGGCTTCCCATTAATAAAAGACCCTCTGAAGGCAGTCACAGTCGTATCTGCGGCAAAAACCGCGTGGGTCTTCCCATTTAATGAATCCTGCTCTCTATATACAACAGTGTACTCAATTGAATCGCCATTGGGCAATTTGACCTTAAGTACTTCCTGAGCAATTAAATTGTGCCATTGCATAAAAATAAGCAACAACAAAACAAACATACGCCCGCACCAAGTAAAAAAAAGGTTGAGGCTAATATTTGGAAGCATAATCCTACTAAAACTAGTATTGACCACGACTAAAGTGTATCACTTATTAGCTATACAGCACAGGTCATATCCTGACCACAGCACAGCGGAGATTTGATCTTCCCCTGACAAGATGGGCATTTTGATATCTGGACCGTCGAACCGTTGTCAAGTTTCAAGATCCCATTTTCCAATGGAACATTGCATTTGCCACACTGTGCATTTACAGACATTCCGCATTTATTACATTCATAGGTGTTTTTCATAGACTAAAAATAGAAAAAATATTTTTTTAGTTGAGATCTTCATAGTTAACAGCAGTAAATCTTTTCCCCCTTTTCCTTTCGTCAATTGCCTCTCTTTTAAATATTACAGGTATTCTTTATCGCGTATACTATTTTCCATTATTTTTAGACCCCTATAACCTAAAATTCAATCCTTCTAAAACGTTAAATTATGGATGACAATAGCGTAAATGGCAATGATATCAGCAAGTGCCCCTTTATGACCGGCGCACAAAAACAAAATGCTGGAGGCGGAACATCGAACAGAGACTGGTGGCCCAATCAGTTAAAGTTGAACATTTTACGACAAAATTCAGCTAAATCGGATCCGATGAGCAAGGATTTTAATTACGCTAAAGAGTTCAGCAGCCTTGACTTGGATGCCATTAAAAAAGACATTTGTGAGGTGATGACACAATCGCAAGATTGGTGGCCAGCCGATTTCGGCCATTATGGACCATTTTTTATTCGTATGGCCTGGCATAGTGCAGGCACCTATCGGATTGCTGATGGCCGTGGCGGAGGTGCTTCCGGCACCCAACGATTCGCCCCTCTTAATAGCTGGCCAGATAATGGCAACCTGGATAAGGCTCGATTGCTTTTGTGGCCGGTAAAAATGAAGTACGGAAGGAAAATTTCTTGGGCCGACCTTATGATACTTGCCGGCAATTGCGCTCTAGAATCCATGGGGTTCAAAACCTTTGGTTTTGCAGGTGGACGTGAAGACGTTTGGGAACCGGAAGAAGATATCTATTGGGGTGGCGAAACAGAATGGCTGGGCGACAAACGATACAGCGGAGAACGGGAATTGGACAATCCTTTGGGTGCAGTACAAATGGGATTGATCTATGTCAATCCAGAAGGACCTAACGGTAACCCAGACCCTATTGCCTCTGCATATGATATAAGGGAAACTTTTGGTCGCATGGCAATGAACGATGAAGAAACTGTTGCGCTTATAGCCGGTGGTCACACATTTGGCAAGACACATGGCGCTGCTGATCCTGATAAGTATGTAGGCCGAGAACCTGCCGCTGAAGGAATTGAATCACAAAGCCAAGGATGGTTAAACACCTATGGTTCTGGAAATGCAGGAGATACAATTACCAGTGGTTTGGAAGGAACTTGGACTACTACACCGACCAAATGGAGTAACAACTTCTTTGAAAATCTGTTTGGTTATGAATGGGAGCTGACTAAAAGTCCGGCAGGAGCACACCAGTGGAAACCTAAGGATGGTGCAGGTCAAGGACTGGTCCCGGATGCGCACGATCCTTCTAAAAGCCACACTCCTATTATGCTGACCACAGATCTTGCATTAAGAGAAGATCCAGCATATGAAAAAATTTCTAGACGCTTCTATGAAAACCCGGACGAGTTTGCAGATGCTTTTGCTCGTGCCTGGTACAAATTAACCCACCGGGATATGGGGCCAAGTGCATGTTATCTTGGGCCAGAAGTTCCTGAAGAAGAGCTGATCTGGCAGGATCCCATCCCCGCAGTTACGCATGAACTGGTAAATGATCAGGACATCGTATCGCTAAAAGGTAAAATCCTGGATTCAGGATTATCGGTATCCCAATTAGTAGCTACCGCCTGGGCATCAGCATCCACCTTCCGCGGTTCAGATAAGCGAGGTGGTGCCAACGGAGCTCGCATAAGATTGTCACCTCAAAAATATTGGGAGGTAAATAATCCTGAACAGCTAGGCAATGTCCTTCAAACACTCACAGGTATTCAGGAAGAATTCAATGCATCCCAAAATAATGGAAAAGCAATTTCCATGGCAGACCTGATCGTTCTGGGTGGATGCGCAGGGATAGAACAAGCTGCAAAGAATGCAGGGTACAATGTGACTGTTCCTTTTAGCGCTGGACGTGGAGATGCATTACAAGAGCAAACTGATGTAGAATCATTCGCTGTCCTTGAGCCTATGGCTGACGGATTCAGAAACTACCTGAAAGCAAACCACACTTCATCTGCAGAAGAGCTATTGATAGACAAAGCTCAGCTAATGACACTGACTGCACCTGAAATGACCGTTCTTGTGGGAGGCATGCGCGTCCTGAACACGAACTTTGACCAATCAAGCAACGGTGTGTTCACCAAAAATACTGAAGCACTTACCAATGACTTCTTTGTGAACCTGCTTGACTTAGGCACTACATGGAAAGCTGTATCTAATGATGAAAATGTCTTTGAAGGCTGTGATCGTGTAACAGGTGAGCTTAAATGGACCGGGACGCGGGCAGACCTCATCTTCGGCTCCAATGGTGAGCTGCGCGCCCTTGCAGAAGTATATGCATGTGAAGATGCAAAGGAACAGTTTGCACATGACTTTGTAGCTGCCTGGTCTAAGGTTATGAACCTTGACCGCTACGATCTTGTTTAAGAAGAGAATGTCAGAAATATACTGTCGCTAAAAGGCAGTTTGTGTTGCCGTATTGGCTTCTTAAACCATTTGATAAAACCATGACCCTTGCCCGGCCAATTGGCATACCGATGACGATGCTGTGAAAGGCGAATAGGACGTTGTCCGAAATTAATTGGCTCAGTATTAAATCCAAAGGGACTCTGTAATCAAAACGGGAATCGTGTCAACTGATTTTGTCAGGAAATCCAGTTGTATCAGAAATTCGATAGTTATTTCTATCAGGGGAGTTCCTCGCTATCATTTCGCCCAAAAATCCGGCAACAAAAAAATTGACCCCAACGATCATAAAGGTAAGCGCTACGAAGAACCAAGAATTGTCAGCTAATAGCTTGGCATCAGTATGAATGAAAAGCTTTTCGATACCAAGCCACATGAATATTATTAAACCAAAAACAAAAACAATCGTTCCCATTACACCAAAAATGTGCATGGGTCTTTTGCCAAAGCGTGATATAAAAGTGATCGTCGCCAGATCAAGAAATCCATTCACAAACCGTTCAAGCCCAAATTTAGTAACACCGTATTTTCGAGACCTGTGCTCTACCTTCTTTTCTCCAACTTTTTCAAACCCCGCCCATTTGGCTATAACTGGAATATACCTATGCATTTCTCCATAAACCTCAATGTTCTTCACCACTTCGCTTTTATAAGCTTTTAGTCCACAATTGAAATCGTGCAATTTTAAGCCACTCAGCCTCCTGGTCGCCCAATTGAACAACTTCGTCGGAATAGTTTTAGAGCTAGGGTCCTGCCGATTTTGTTTCCATCCAGAAACAAGATCGTAATCGTCTTCCACGATCATTTTATATAGGCCTGGTATCTAGTCAGGCACATCCTGAAGATCTGCATCCATAGTGATAACAACAGCACCCTCAGCCAGCTCGAAACCACGATTTAACGCAGCACTTTTACCAAAATTCCTTCTGAACTTAATGGCTTTCACATGCGAATTGATCTTTGAAATCTCAAGTATTTTTGCCCAGCTACCGTCTCTTGAACCATCGTCTATTAAAATCATCTCGTGAGACAGGTTATTATTCTCACAAACTTTCCTCACCCAATCCGTTAGCTCCTGAAGAGACTCCACTTCATTAAGCAATGGAACCACGACAGATATATCTATTCTTGTATTCATTTGAAATTGCTATTGCGAAATAACGAAATAATATTCAATATCTAACCTTGGGCCAGGTCATTTGGAGGAATACAATACAGCCACACATGTGCAAACTCTTGTTCTGGACGGGCACTGAAACTTACCTT
>JAAZYJ010000316.1 GCA_014239715.1 Flavobacteriales bacterium | reverse complement strand
CCTCAGCTCGTCATAATTGACGGTGGAAAGGGGCAATTAAGCTCAGCGGTAAAAAGTCTGGACAAACTCGGAATTAGGGGTAAGGTTGCTATAATTGGTATAGCAAAAAAACTAGAAGAGATCTACTTCCCAAATGATTCTCTTCCTCTGTACCTTGACAAAAAATCCGAATCATTAAAAATTATTCAGCAAATGCGCAATGAAGCTCACAGGTTTGGCATTGCTCACCACAGAAACAAAAGAAGTAAAAAAGCTATTCAATCAGAGCTGCTGAGCATTAAGGGTATTGGCGAGAAGACCCAACAAGACCTGTTGCGATCTTTTAAATCTGTTAAGCGGATAAAAAGTGCCCCCCTTGCCGAACTTGAAAGTGCAATCGGGAAGAAAAAGGCGGGAATCCTTTGGAAGGCCTTCCACAAAAGCTAAGACAATTTCTCAGACAAATCTCTTATTTCAGATATTGCCGGCGTACCTTCATAGAGAATGTGAAATACTGCCTCGGTAATGGGTAAATTAACCTTGTGTCTCTGATTGATATCCATAATGCATTTGACAGCATAATAGCCTTCAGCAACAATTCTCATCTCTGCCATTGTTGCTCTAACAGAATAGCCTCTTCCAATGAAGTTCCCAAACCTTCTGTTGCGACTATGCAGAGAATAGCCCGTAACCAGCAGGTCGCCTAGATAAGCAGAGTCTTTCACGTCCCTGTGAACAGGGCTGATCGCATCAACAAAGCGTTCCATTTCCTGGATGGCATTACTCATTAAAACTGCCTGAAAGTTGTCACCATAACCCAACCCGTGGCAAATGCCTGACGCAATTGCAAATACGTTTTTGAGGATTGCCCCAACTTCGGTCCCATAAAGATCATCTGTTATCGAAGCCTTTATAAATCTGCAGCTCAATGCGTCTGAAACCACCTGGGCGAGCTCTTTGTCCGGGGAGCCGATCGTAAGATAAGACAGCCTCTCCATGGCAACCTCCTCCGCATGGCAGGGCCCGCTGATCATCCCTATGCAATTCTCCTCAATTCCACATCTATTGATCAAGTATTCTGCAGGTATTTCGTTTGTTTCTGGAATAATTCCCTTAATGGCTGAGAATATTATCTTCCCCTCAAAATCCTTTTTAGACAATGGCTGCAAGACTTCTTCCACGAAAGCCGAGGGAGTGGCCAAAACAAGAATGTCAGATTCTTGTACAATTCTTTGGATGTCTGTTGACAAGAATAGTTGTTGTGGGTCAAATTCAACAGAGCGGATGTATTTTGGATTGTGCCGGTGTTGTTTGATGTGGTCAACTGCTTTGTCACTGCGCATCCACCAATTGATCTTCGACACGTTATGCGTGAGCATTTTTACAATCGCCGTTGCCCAACTCCCCCCTCCAATTACACCAAATTGAACTTCTGACATAAATCAAAAGTAGCAATATTAAAAAGATGGTTCTATTTTTGAACCGTGAAGAAAAATATGGTTAACACCCCGTATCCTTTTAACTACCACAATTCCAAGCGGTCATTGGCCATTGCGTTTGGAGTGGGTTTGTTTATTTTCTCGTTCATTATCATTGTTCAGCCTTTTGACATACTGGCCTCTATTGGAATGGGAATTCTTCAAGGTGGCATCATATACTCAGCTATTACTACAGCAAATTGTTTGCTTTATCTAATAGGCTTTCCCACCATTTTTAAGCGCTATTTTAAAGAGGAAAGATGGACGGTTGGCAAAGAAATATTTTGGATCGGCGTAATGCTTTTGAGCATCAGCTTGTCAAATTTTACAGCGTGCATATTTCTATTTAAGTCGAGTGTAATTGAAGAGCTTGGTGTGGTGAACATATTCTTCGAGGCTATTTTAGATACATTTTTCATTGGTATGATTCCCACGACTGTCATCGTTCTTCTTAATCAGCTGAGGCTGGCCAAAAAGCACAGCCATTCGGAAAAAATTGAAAGGGAGCTGAGATTGAAAAGTTCAGAAGAGGGGCGTTTCATAAAGCTAGTCGGAGAAAATGTCAAGGAGCAGCTTGAGGTAGAGCTTCATGATTTTTTTTACGCCCAAGCCGACGGAAATTACGTTGAGGTTCGGTACCAAAACGAGGAAGGAGTCCAGAAGAGAGTTATCCGATCCACCCTGAAAAATTTTGAAGATCAATTATCCGACTTTTCGGATGTTAAAAGGGTGCATCGTAAATATCTGGCAAACCTAATTACTGTAGCTAAAGTTACCGGAAATGCCCAAGGATATAAATTGCATTACCCAGGCTCCGAAAAGGTCGTTCCTGTGTCAAGAAAGAACGCCAAGGTGCTTTACTAGTTGTTGTTCGTCACGCATCCTGTCCCTAAATGTGCATTTCAGCCCTATTTAACGCTCCCCATCCCTTTTTTTATTTTTGCTCTCCGAACGTTTTTAGATTCGTTAAAAATCTGAACCAATGAAAGCAATTCTATTTGCGCTTATTCTACTTCCTACAATT
>JAAZYJ010000291.1 GCA_014239715.1 Flavobacteriales bacterium | reverse complement strand
TAAAAATGCGAAAGCAACCATTACAAAAGCATCTACGCCCAGCTCTACCCCGCCGATAAGCTGACCACCCAAGCCAGCCGCTGAATTGACCCAGATAAAGAGCGCAGATACTGCAGCAGCCTCTTTCATCTTTCCCCAATGCAAAAGCAAAATGACAGGAGTGAGTATTATTCCTCCACCTATGCCGATCAACCCGGAAAAAAAACCGATACCACCACCGAATAGCAGACCTTGCCAAAGCTTAACTTGCCTGATTTCTTTTCCTTCTTTACCAATTACATTCAACATCCTTAAAATCGCAATCAACAAAAGCACCCCCAAGATCTGTTTATAAAGAAGTGCGTCTAGATCAATCATTCCACCAACAAATGACATGGGTATAGACGCAATTGCAAAAGGAATAAATAGCTTAAAGTTAAAGTGACCTCCTCGCCAATAGTGATAAAAGGAGATCGCCGCCACAAATAAATTGAGTAACAAAGCTGTTGGCTTCATCGTTTCAGGTGCAAATTCAAAAAGGACCATCATGCCCAGATATCCACTAGCCCCTCCATGCCCAACAGATGAATAAAGAAATGCAACAACAGGCAATAAGATCAGAAAAAGCCAGCTGTAGTCCATATCAAAAAGATCCATCCCTTACCAAAAGTACATATTATCATAGTCGATGTTCGGATATTGGCAAACATATCGACATTCCATAACTAGTCCTGATTAAAGTCATAAAACGGACTTAATAAACTATTAACTTTGTACACAATGACGTTGTCAGCAGCAGAAAAAAAAAGATATGACAGGCACCTGAGGTTGAAAGATGTAGGTCATAAAGGACAGGTGAAATTTAAGAATGCCCGTGTTCTGGTCGTGGGTGCCGGGGGTTTGGGCTGTCCGGCTCTTCTTTACCTTACAGCTGCAGGAGTGGGAACAATTGGCATAATCGATTTTGACGATGTAGATGAGTCCAATTTGCAAAGGCAGGTTGTATTTGACATTAACGATATTGGCGAAAACAAAGCTCATGCTGCCAAGAAAAAACTCAGCACCCAGAACCCTTTTATCAATTTTATTGTCTCAGATCAGAAGCTTACAAACAAGAATGCTATTGAGCTTTTTACAGACTTCGACATCATTCTGGACGGAACGGATAATTTCGCCACCCGTTATCTCGTGAACGATACTTGCGTATTGCTCGGAAAACCACTGATCTATGGAGCCATTAACAAATTTGAAGGTCAGGTTTCAGTTTTCAACCTTAACGGAGGGCCAACGTATCGTTGCCTGTTTCCCGTTCCTCCTGAACCCGGGTCCGTTCAATCCTGCTCAGACGTGGGTGTACTGGGAATATTGCCGGGGATCATTGTAACGCATCAGGCTAATGAGGCAATAAAGATCATATTAGGGATCGGCACTACTCTAAGTGGCAGGATGTTGATTTATAACGCATTAGAGTCCAGCTTTACCGAGCTGGCGCTAGAAAAAACTACTTTTCAGCCAGCGGTTAGCAGCGAAAAAGAGCTGATGGAATACAACTACGATTTCTTCTGTGGTATTGAAGCCGGCATCTGCAATAGCATTTCCAGAATAGATTTCGAAGCACTGACTGAAGAAACTATGGTTCTGGACGTAAGAGAAAGCTGGGAGCAACCCAAGGTGTGCAATAAAAAGGTGCTGGAAATACCCCTGGAGAAACTCCGGGACAACTTAAACAGTATTCCGAGTAATGAACCTGTTTATGTAATCTGTCAAAGAGGAAGCAGAAGTGCTTCTGCTATTTCGTTGCTTGAAAAGGAATACAACTATCAGAATCTTATTAATGTAAGTAAAGGAATGATCGGTTAAATGGATAATATGACTAAGAAAGAAAAGGTACGGAAACCAAAAAATGTATTTATCAATGGGGCCATCAGCCCAGAAAAGATCGGATCTTCAATTGCCCATCACCAGGTAAAGACTGATATTGGCGCACACGACATATTCCTAGGTCAAGTGAGGGCAGATGAAATTGAGGGTAAAAAAGTTACCGCTATTGATTATTCGGCATACGAAGAAATGGCTCTAGAGGAGTTTCATCAAATCCGAGAAGCTACTTTTGAAAAATTTGATCTGACCTGTATGCATGTTTATCACAGCTTAGGGAAAGTGAAGACTGGGGAGATCTCTTTATTCGTATTTACCTCTTCTCCCCACCGGAAAGCAGCAATGGATGCCTGTCGTTACCTTGTTGAAGAGATCAAAGCTAAGGTGCCCATTTTTGGTAAAGAGATATTGGAAGACAATACCCATGTCTGGAAAGAGAACCAATGATCGATATATTTAATCGTGTCGGATCCCTTTGAAAATGCGAAAGACATGAAGCAATGGCGGAAAAAGTGCATCCATGGATTCAATAGCGCCTTTGGTAGAGCCCGGCAGAGCCAGCACCAATGATTTATCTTTCACTCCAGCCAGACTTCTTGACAACATAGAATATGGAGTTCGATCCTGGCCATAGCTGCGCATTGCTTCAGCAATACCCGGAATCTCCCGATCAAGCAACGGTCGTATTGATTCAGGTGTAATGTCTCTTGGAGATAGACCGGTGCCACCGGTGAAAATGATAAGGTCAATTTTTTGTTTAGTGTATTTTTCCAATGTTGCATGAATGGAATCCGGATCATCAGGAATCACCTCCTGACCTTTTACATTAGCATTCATCGTTTCAAGCTTATCAATAATTGCTTTACCTGCCTTGTCTTCTTTAGTTCCCGCCGAAACCGAGTCAGAACACACGATAACCACAGCCCGAACATTCTCCTTGAACTTATCTATAAAGTCAGATTTACCACCCTTTTTACTTATCAAACGGATCCCCATGATCTCTACCCCTTTGTCAATAGGTTTAAGCATATCGTAAATATTCAATGCTACTATACTAGCCCCATGCATGGCTTCCACTTCAACACCCGTTTTGTAAATGGTCTTGACAGTTACAAGTATCAAAATTTCCAAACCATTGATCTCATAATCTATCCCTGTATATTCGATCGGCATTGGGTGACAATCCGGTAATAGCTCAGGTGTTTTCTTCACTCCGAGAAGACCGGCGGCTCTGCTCATGCTGAAAACGTCGCCCTTTGGTACCGAATTGTTGTTGATCGCATCAATTGTTGCCTGCTCGCTAACCTTTACAACCGCCTGAGCAGTAGCTATACGCAGTGTGCTGGATTTAGCCGTAATGTCTACCATTGTTCATCTTTGTGCATTTCAACCACCGGCAAACGGTGGCAGCACCGCAAGTTCAACAATTTCATCGGATTCTTCGAGAACATCACTCAATTTTCGGTCAATTGAGACCGCATAAGTCAATTGTTTTAGTCCCGGATGCCGCTTCTCTAACATTTCCCGTACTAAACAGCTAGACTCTACCACTATCTCAAATTCCTCAGATTCAAGGCCAAGTTTCTCTGCCGTTAATCCGAAATATTTAACGCTTACTTTCATCGTATCCTTTGTTAAGGTCCGCTTTTGTATTCATGTTACTAAAAATACGCTCGCCAAAATTTAATTCTGATTTCTCCACATCCACGATAAGGCATCCGGCCTGCTCATTGACCAACCTCAGCTTTAACCTATTTTCCTCCAGGTTTTCTTTAAATACGGGCAACGCACTCCTATGATAAATGCCCATTAACTGATGAACCTTTCCGTTACATCTTGGCAGAGTAACTGCATGATAAGAACCCTCCTCGATCAACCAACTCAAAAATTCCGATGTAACCATTGGAACATCGCAGCTTAGGCAGATGTTTAGGTCGGTCTTGGAATAATGCAATCCAGTACAGATTCCGCCCACAGGACCTTTATCAGGAATTAGATCCGGATAAACAGGGTATCCAAATTGACCGTAACTCTGGTTATTCGCAATGATCAATATATCATTAACAGTGCATTTCAACGCCTCCAGGACATGTTCGATCATAGGTCTTCCTTCGTAAAGCATCAGCCCCTTATCCTCGCCCATTCTTGAGCTCTTGCCCCCTGCTAATATGATGCCTGTGCTTTTCATAAACTTGTTGGGATCAAATACACCTCAATTTCGCTTCCGGCTGATACTTGATTATCAACTTCAGGAATAAACGCCAGACAATTTGCATCGATGAAAGAGCTTAGCATTGAAGAGCTTTGTTTTGTAGCAATCGTCACTTTGCCCTGATCCAGCTTTGCTTTTGAGAACTGCGCACGAGTTCCCTTTTTGAAATAATTGTGCGTTAAAATTGCCTTTTGCTTTACCGGGAAAGAAATATCGTACCCCATCATTTTACGGATAGCAGGTAGCACATACATGTAAAAACAGGTCAAAGCCGCAGCAGGATTTCCGGGTAGTCCGAAAATTGGTTTGTTCTCTTTCAACCCGTAATACAACGGTTTTCCGGGTTTTTGGTTGACCTTGTAGAATACTTCTTGAACGCCCAGTTCCGACAGAGCCTTCCCAACAAAGTCATAATCGCCTACAGATATACCACCTGTTGCAACTATAAGGTCATTTTTGGACATGGCATCTGAAATACAGTCTTTCGTAGCCTTATAGTTATCCTTCACAAAAGAAACTGTACACGTAAAACCCATGGAGCTCAGTAACGTTCGGATGGTTGATGCGTTTGATTCGTAAATTTTACCCGGCGACAATTTCTCTCCTGGCTGGATCAGCTCATTTCCCGTTACTACCAATGTAATTCTGGGCTTTCTATATACCTGAACATGGCTTATTCCAAGTCCACTTAGAAACCCAATTGCAGCAACATTAAGAACACTTCCTTTTGATAATACCAATTCCGATTCAGCAATTTCCTCGCCCCGTTTCCGAATGTTAGCCGCATCTTGAACTGCTTGCTTAAGCCGTATGTATTTTTCGTCCGTTTCCACGATCTCCTGAGGAGCAACCGCCGTAGC
>JAAZYJ010000311.1 GCA_014239715.1 Flavobacteriales bacterium | reverse complement strand
CGGTGTTGCACCGAGGTATGCCCTGAACACATCAACATCACGGATAATGGAATTATTCCGATCAAAGAACGGGTCGTTGATCGCTACTACGATCCCATTACCATGATTGCACGTAAAATTCTTCCAAAAAAGAAGAAGTTACCTCCCAAAAAGAACTAGATCACACGTCTAAAAAAGGCTGCAAATGCTGATCATCAGGAGAGCGCATTAACTTGTTCTCTTTGATCCTTCTTAAGCAGGCGTTCCATCTCAAGATAGCATCCTGATGTCCTTCCGGCTCTATCTCTTGCGCCTCTTCAAAAAAGTCCATTGCTGATCGATAATGCTCATAAGCTATATACCTGACACGTGGAATATTTCGCGACAAAGATGTCTTACCCAAACGCTCCTCAATGATTCCCCGATAATACTTCTGCTCGTAATCACTCACCAATCTGTTGCACAGTTTTTTTGCTTCAGACGCATACGATGAAATGTTTTCATTACTGAACTGGTCCGTGATCGCCAACAAAAGGTTCAACACAGCATCATGGTTGTCGGGTTCAACAATAAGGATATCACGACAAATACTCTCTGCCTGCCAGGGCTCATTGAGCAAGCGATAATGCTCAGCCCGTTCTAACGCTTTAGGGATCGAATCTTTGGATATAGGTTTTGGTTCTAGCATAGTGATCAAAACAAATTTAACACAGAATAATTTTTTCTACATGAATTTATGAATTTATTGGGAGATGTTGTTAGTGCACTTCAAAATGATGATCAAAATACTCGGAATACCCCAAGCATATATAAATCTAATGGCAATTGAAAAGTTGTAGTATTTGGCGAGGCGGCGGCGTTTACTTCTGAGTTTGGGAAAGCGTACAGACCGGTTTGAATGCGGTGGTTTGTTCTGATAATTATAAACTACTATATTCGGCCTGTTGGTTGCATAGAGTATTCAATTAGAACATGTCCTAACACACTATTTAATCTGCAAGATGATGAAGCTTTTAACGACAATAGCGGCAGCTCTGATGCTGGTCTGCTCTTCTTTTTCCGGCCATAGCCAGATCGATCAGGCAAAAACAGGTGCATGGTACATGTATTTTTGGAACACTACCTTCAAAGACGGGCCATGGGGAATACAAGGAGATTTTCAGTTCAGGAACTGGAATGCCGGGGGTGATCTGGAGCAATTATTGCTTCGCGGAGGTTTAACCTTCAAACCAAAAACTGCCAACATTAAATTTACGCTGGGCTATGGAAATGTCCAGACCGGAGCTTATGGCTCTGACAATTCAACAACCAAAGAAAGCAGGATCTATCAGGAAGCATTATTCCCTGTACACCTTGGCAATCGGTTTCATCTGACGCATCGATTCAGATATGAACAGAGGTTCGTCCAGGATCAGGATCTAAGAACTCGCTATCGATACAATCTATTTTTAAATGTTGGTTTGAACAAGCCAGCAATAGACGATAAAACAATTTATCTGGCTCTGTACAATGAACTTTTTATCAATGGTCAGCGATCAATTGGAAATGGAAAATATGTTGAAATTTTCGACAGAAACCGAACATACATGGCCTTGGGTTATGCATTCAAAAAGCAGCTAAGGGTTCAGCTGGGAGTCATGCGACAGATCACTGACAACTGGGGGAAAACACAGGCTCAGCTTAGCCTTCATCACAAATTTTAAACACAAAAGTGTCTGATCAGCTGACTGAGAAACGAATTTCTTTAAGTTGTTCAAACTCTTCTATTGTCAGTTCGCCTATGTAATTGTTTTCAATTATTTTTTATTTAATATTGGCTAACGTTTAAGCACCAATGTTAGTGCATTTGGTTGAGGAAATTGACTTTCTCGCATCGGAGCACCTACAGTTACGGACTTAATTGGATGGGGGAATATCCTTTCAACAAACTAAATACCATCAATCTTTAAGCGTTGTTATATGCATCAATTTCCTATTGTCACCATAGCGGGTTTGGGGTGTTAATGCTACTGTTTTCATTGCTTAAACACTATACCACGGGCAATTAGTTTCTGTGATAACTTTATTACAATAATCGATATCTCCGGCATTCAACATATCGACATAGCCGCCTACCTTCGCCTTGCGAGCTTTAAGACTATCTTTATCCGAATTCGATTGAGCTTCCTTCTTGTGCATGTTCTCAAAACTGTATAGATCTACAACATTCTGAATTGTGTCACTTTCTCTTTCCTGTCCTACAAAAGTGCAGATTCGGTTTATTTCAAGGGTTGTATTTTGTTTCAGATCTTCATATTTCACAATCAGTATAGAGGCAGGCACTCCTTGGTAGTCAGACCAAAGTTTATAAAACCAGACAATTTTTTTAATGCCCCATATGTCATTACGGATGAAATCCGAAATATTCCCTTGGAACAGCTTTTCTCTTTTTGTCATCTGGAAAAACATTGAAACAACTGTATCTTTTGGGTCTCTTATTAGAAAGATCACTTTTTTCTTTTTGTAATTCGAAACGTTTGAGATATAATCTTTGTATGATATTTTTTGTATCGGTTCCGACTGGTCATGGCTAAACACAAAATTAAGGTTTAACTCCTTCAGCATAAACCTTAACCATGTGCGTCCTGTTTTTGGATAGGAAACAATAATTGGATAATTACGCATTTTATATCGCCTGTAGTAATTTAACATCTCCGTAATATTTAAATTTCTCTAATTGTTTCTATCAGGTTTTATCATGTTCAAATCGGACAAATTCACTGTTATTTTTATTGAAAATATTTTTGCGTTGGATTAATTTAAGCCACGCGAATTAAAAAAAAATCATAGAGTTACGCAATGAATTTGATTAGAAATCCAAAAAGGACTCACCGGGGCTTTTACGTCCATGTTGAATCTCTCTCTATTCTCTTTTAAGTGGCATTATATTTCACGTTCCGGGTACGGCTCCCTAGCTATCCCGTAAGGTAGATGTGTAATATAATACGTTGTTGCGTGTAGTTATTTTGGCTTTTATTAATACTCTCCAGGACTTTCCTTAGTAGAGGGATTATTTAACGTTCATCGGTAGTTTCAACAATTTTAATATTTTCATCCTGATGTTTTCTGTTCCTGCAAATATAGGTCCTTCTTCTTAAGCGGTCAGAGAAGTTGATGGGGAAAAATGAACAGACTCAGTAGCTATACATCAGCCTTAAGTAAATCCCTGTCCCTAATCCTTTAAAAACGCTGTTTATCTCCCCGAAATAAGATTGACCAAGCAGCATGATTTCCCAGCTTTCGTGCATGGTGTAGGATACGGAGGGCATCACAAGCAATATGTTAAACCCTTGCATAAAAAAAGCAGATAATGATCCGTTCAGCGCGGGGTTAAAGGCTCCGCTGGCCTGTGCAAAATAGGTTAGTTTCGAGGGCATCAGGTTTTTCGCTGAAATTACCCCTATCAGACCTTGGATTGGATTTGCCGTACTACTGATTTGGTCTACCCCTCCGCTATTGTACAACGCTGAAGCATTGATGTATAGCCCATTTTTAAATGAATAGTCCAACGTGATCGAAGAGCTTATGATTCCACTTGTGTCCGAAAAATTTTCTCTGGGTTGAAAATAAGTGGCTTCTCCTTTAAAGCCTGCTTTTTTAACATTGCCGGCCCACCCTGCACCAAGCGCCAGATCTGAATAGTAATTACCTGCAAGAAGCTGAAAGTCATATTTCCACTTATTGAACTTCCACATTCCTGCCACAATAGAGCTGTCGAGTCCATTGCCCGGCTGATAAGCTAGATCTATACTTGCCAGACCGCCCGGAAAGTACTGAACCCGAACGGCGTCTGCCCCGGGGCGCTCCTGGTAATCAAAATCGATAAGGCTGTAGGCATTGAACAGGTCGTTTGGGTTCCAGGCCAGGTTTACTCCCCAATTGATCCTCTGTCTTCCTAAACGAACATCCCATTTATCAGAGATGTACTTCAGGTAAGCCCTGTCCAATATGGAATGAACGACAAATGACTTTTTATCTACCGGCACAAAAGAAAGATCCATCTGACCTGGATCTGCATCAAGCATATCGCCCAGATAGGGATTCATTCTGGTTGCTTCGCCATAAAATATTCGATTCCTCATGCCGACAACGGCCGTGAATCGATTTGACAGAAAAGCTTTGAAATTGATTCGATTATGAATTAAATTGTCGGTGATCACACTATCCAGACTAAGAAACGACGATGTGTTCATGTATTTTACATAACCACTGACTGTTATAACATCCTTAAGCTTCTTTTTCTCCTGAGCAACTGCTATGCTACAAGAAAAGATCATCAAGAAAACGAACAGTGTAAATCTCATTTCCAGTCTTATTAATTATTGCATAATATCAGAGATAACCTGTCCATCTTCCAGTGTGATGATGCGTTTGGCCCTGTCTATCACTCGTTGGTCGTGTGTGGAAAAAATAAACGTCATATTTTCCTCCTGATTCATACGGTACATGATGTCGAGTAAATTGGCGGTTGAAGTGGAATCCAGGTTAGCAGTAGGTTCATCTGCCAATACAAATTGGGGCTTTGAAGCCAATGCCCTGGCTACTGCCACTCGCTGCTGTTGCCCACCTGAAAGCTGCCCTGGTCTTCGATTTAGCTTATCTCCCAACCCCACTGACTCAAGCAATTCCTGGGATCTGGTTTTCCTTTCCACTGGAGAGGATCCCTGCATCAGCATAATAAATTCCACATTTTCTTTGGCAGTGAGTACCGGAATGAGATTATAGGCCTGAAAAACAAAACCTATGTTGCGCAGTCTGAAATCAACCAGCTTATTTGACCTGAGCTGAGTTATGTCTGTGTTGTTGATCATGACATTTCCGGATGTTGGTGTATCCAGACCGCCGATGGCATTTAGAAAAGTAGTTTTACCGGATCCTGAAGGTCCAACTATTGAAGTAAACTCTCCTTGCTTAAAGCAAATAGATACATCATTAAGTGCTTTAACTTCGATCTCTCCTTGCTGGTAGATCTTAAACAGGTTATTCGTTTCAATTACATTCATAATTCTGTATTTATAAAGCCCTGACCGCTTCCGCCGGATCGAGCTTAAGAGCTCTCCTTGCCGGGAGCAATGAAGATAAAAAGGTTACGAAAAGTGTCATTACACAAATATTCACATATAAGTTTGTCGGCAAATAGGTGTATACCCGTGAGCCTACGCCGAAATTCTCCATTCCTTTCCCTACTATTGAAAGGTCAATTCCATGCGCTCCAAAATGAACAATTATCGCATACGACAGAGCAATTCCTATTGGCGCCGCAATTATTGAAATAAATAATGTTTCGAAAAGGATCATAACGAACACCTTTCTTTTGTTCATACCTACAGACATGAGCATGCCCAGCTCTCTTTTTCGCTCCAGCACTGCCATGAGCATGGTGTTGATGATGCCAAAAGAAAGGGCCAGTAAAATAATGCCCATGAAAATATAGATGAACAAGCTCATCATCTCATCTGCATACCCAAGCTCGGGAGCAATTTCACTCCAGGTATCCACCTTGTCCTTTTTGAATTTTTCCGACAGCTCTGCCTTCAATGCTTCTGCCTGATCTATTGAATGACACAATATGGCAATCTCATGCGCAACCTCTGAACCCAATGCCTTATTCAGGTCTTCCCTTTTCATGTATACGTTAGCTCCATCAAAAATAGAGCTGGCTGTTTTAAATATGCCTTCTACTTTCAGCTTGATCTTTTGCTGGTCTCCATTTCCATCTACAAAAGTTATGTAAAGCTTCTTTTTTATGTCCAGCTTCAGCTTTTCTGCTAGTGCCTGCCCGACAATTACCGGCTTGGATTTTATCTCAGAAAAATAGGTCCCCTTTACAATACTGGTCGAGATAGCAGTCAGGGTTTTTTCTTCTTCGTAATCAATTCCTAATACCTGAATACCAAGAGATCCATGGGCAGTGGATCCCATGCCGGCTACAATGGTTCTTATTGCCGCTGCCTTAACCAGTGGGTTGTTTTTAAGCGATGAAAAAATCTCCTCGGGTTCGTTG
>JAAZYJ010000350.1 GCA_014239715.1 Flavobacteriales bacterium | reverse complement strand
TACGCAGCTCAGCTTTCACTGATCTATATCGAAACCCCTGCGAATCCAACAAACTCGATCGTAGACATTCAGATGTGCAAGGAAATCGCAGATCACTTTGGCTCTGAACAAAGCCAAGTACATGTGGCTGTTGACAACACCTACATGGGGCCGCTATGGTCACACCCTTTGCAGCTCGGAGCGGATATCGTTCTGTATTCGGCAACCAAATACATCGGTGGTCACAGTGATTTGATCGCGGGAGCTGTACTGGGGAATGCGGAGGTCATAAGCAGGGTAAAATCACTGCGAACATTTTTAGGCAATATGATCAGCCCTCATACGGCCTGGCTGCTGCTTAGAAGCTTGGAAACATTGAAAATACGAATGGAACAGCAAGCCAGCAATGCACAAAAAGTTGCAGCATTTCTGGCTAATCATCCCAAAATAGAAAAGGTTCATTATCTCGGCATGCTGAAACCGGACGATCCTGATCATGAGCTTTACCGGCGCCAATACAGCTCGCCCGGCGCCATGGTCTCATTCGATATTAAAGGAGGAGAACAACAAGCCTTCCAGTTCCTAAACAATCTCAAGCTCATAAAGCTGGCGGTTAGCCTAGGCAGTACGGAAAGCCTTGCCCAGCACCCGGCAACTATGACACACATCGGAGTGGATGCAGCTGTCAAAGAAAAACTAGGAGTAACGGAAAAGCTGGTAAGACTGTCTATTGGCGTTGAATTTGCCGATGATCTTATCTGGGATATTGAAAATGCACTTGAAGCAACCAGCTACACCCATACCACAAAAGCGAGGACCAGGTCAAAAAAGGAGCTGGTTAGCTGAAGATCTTACCCAGCGTCTTGAAGATGATCTTCAGATCCGTTACGAAACCCCGCTCATCGATATACTGCAAATTCAATTTAAGCTTGGCCGGCATAACCTCTTCTGTATAGGTTCTGTTCGGATCCTCCGAACGTCCAAGCAGCTCGTTTTCGGCAAAGTACTCGATCGATGCGTAATCCGTTAACCCGGGCCGCACGGCAAATACCTGTCGTTGCTCTTCCGTATACAGGTCAGTGTATTTCCGCACTTCCGGTCGTGGTCCAACAACACTCATGCTACCACCAAGCACATTAAACAGCTGAGGGAGCTCATCCAGTTTGAATTTTCTTAGGAAACGACCTGCTCTGGTAATTCTCGGATCATCCCCACCGATGGTTATCTGCCCTTTTTCTTCACTATCTACACGCATCGTTCTGAACTTAAAAAGTTTAAACTCTTTTTCATTGCGACCCACTCTGATCTGCGTAAAAAAAACGCCGCCTCTACTACTGAACATAACAACCAGAGCAATAATTAGCATGAATGGCCAAATAAGTGCCAATACAACAAATGAAGAACAAATATCAAATAATCGTTTACCCATGGGCCAAAACGGATTCAACCGCCCGAATAACGCTCTCCGCAACAGCAATTACCTGTTCATTTTTTAAGCTAAAGTACACGGGAAGTGAAATTTCACTCTGATAATTGGCTTTTGCCTGAGGGTAATCGTCAAGCTCATAGCCCTTTTCCCGATAATGCGTCATAGCAGGAACAGGTAAATAATGTACGTTCACCGCGATCTGATCTTCACTGATCCTGCGAATGATCTCATTCCGGTCGTCTTCAGATGCACCACGAATTCTCAACATATACAAATGATAAGACGATTCTTTCACGCCGGTCCTGAACCTCGGACAATGCGCCCAATCAAACTCCCGCAACAGATCTGTATACAACGCGAAAATTTGCTGCCTTCTTTCAAGATTAGTAGCGTAGCGGCCAAGCTCTACAAGACCCATTGAAGCCTGGATATCGGTCATATTGCATTTGAATCCCGCTTCGATCACATCATACTTCCAACCGCCGACCTGCATTTTTGAATACGCATCCTTACTCTGACCATGCAGCGATTTAGTCTTGAGCCTTTTTCTCAGCTCGTCACAATCAAAGCTATCGGGCAAATTAAGCGCTATCGCGCCGCCTTCTGCAGTAGACAGATTTTTTACGGCGTGAAAAGAAAAAACAGAAACATCAGCACACGTTCCGGTACGGTCTCCATAATAAGTAGCACCTATTGAATGAGCCGCATCAGCAATGACTGCCACCCTACCCAGCTGCTTCTGCACTTCATTAGCCGGTGTGAACAATCCTTTTTTCGATTCTACCACAGCATAAATTTCTTCATAATCACAAGGAAAACCACCAATATCAACAGGCATTATTGCCTTCGTTCGTTCAGTGATCTTATCCTCAATACTCTTAAAGCTGATATTAAAATCTCTTTCATTTACATCCGCAAATACTACCGTTGCCCCCAAATGCTCCACAACATTTGCTGTAGCGCAATACGTATATGCCGGAACAATAACCTCATCTCCCGGTCCAATTCCTAACCAGTGCAGAACAAGATGCAGGCCCGCTGTAGCCGACCCAACACAAACTGTTGCCCGATTACCACAGTACGCAGCCAGCTCTTCTTCAAATCGAGCAGTTTTCGGTCCGGTTGTGATCCAGCCACTTTCTAGTGTATCTACGACTTCGTCAATAATTTTCTGATCGATCCTTGGAGGTGAAAATGGTATCATCCGGTAAATTTAGTCATTTGAAAAATTTGTAAACGAGATGAATGTAATATTTATCCAACCATTTTGATTCACACTATAATGTTTTTATTATTCGTTTATTAGCATTGATAAAACAAATTTGCAAGAGATCCACCCAATTCAAGTACATATCAGCTCCGCCTTCAGGACTGAAAAAGAGTACATTATCCGAACTCTTTTTCAGCACTATCTAGGGGTTCCGGTCGAGATAAACATTTCGGATAGCAGAAATTATATTGTTGAGTTAGGTGAAAAGACATTAGAGTTTGGAAATCAACTATTTAAGGATAACGAGGATCCATATATATCTACTGACAACCTACCTCAAAACAAACAATTTGCAGACTACGACACATTAGGTCGTAACCTACCCGTTCTATACGGTTCATCCCAATTCGAAGCTGGTTCAGATCGGATCTACATTGACTCTGATATTTTCGCCGCATGCTTCTTCATGCTAACCCGCTGGGAAGAGGCTTTAGATCAGGATAAAGACCTGCACGGGCGAGCAAAAGCTGCCAATTCGGTTGCATTTAAATGGGGTTTTTTGCACCGTCCTGTTGTAGACGAGTATGCTGACCTCCTGTGGAACTGCCTTCGCCAATTAGGGTACCAGGGAGATCGGAAAAAACATAAT
>JAAZYJ010000346.1 GCA_014239715.1 Flavobacteriales bacterium | reverse complement strand
GCCTTACTCGCTGCATTGGCTAACTCACCTTCCTTAGCCTCCTCAACAATTCCATCAAAAGCTTTTAAGGTTCGAATAGCTTTCTTAACACTCACTGGGTCACCAATCTGAATTGCACTAGCAAGGGTTTTTTGAGCTTGTACCGGTGCAAAAGATTTAAAGTCTTGTTTGTAGCTTCTGTATAAAGGATTCGCTCGTTCTGCCTGTGCGCAAACTAAGCGAGGCAGTCTATCTATCAACCCTAAATCATAAAACATTTGAAAACCTTTACCGATCGCACTCACATTTCCTAGGTTACCGCCCGGCACAACAACAAAATCCGGAACTTGCCAATTAAATTGCTGAACTAGCTCAAAGCTTATAGTTTTCTGTCCTTCGATCCTTAGAGAGTTCATAGAATTGGCTAGGTAAATATCATTGTTTTGACAAACCTCCCGAACCAATTTCATACAACCATCAAAATCAGTATCAAGTGAAAGAGTTAATACACCGTGAGTAATAGGTTGGATCAATTGAGTTAGCGAAACCTTATCTTTGGGAAGAAAAACAATTGCGGGTATTCCAGCTACAGCACAGTAGGCGGCAAGTGAAGCGGATGTATCTCCGGTGGAGGCACAGGCAACAGCCTTAATATTTTCACCCTGGGATATCATCTGTTTGACCATCGAAACAAGTATTGTCATTCCAAGATCTTTAAAGGATCCTGTATGAGCCATACCACATTGCTTGACCCAAAAATCTTCCAACCCCAATTCCTTACCCAGCCTATCTGCCCAAAAAAGATTTGTTCCACCTTCGTATGTAGAAACGATATTTTCATTATCAACATTTGGACAAACCAACTCTTTCTTTCCCCATACTGAACTACCATAAGGCCATTCATTTTTTCTGTAACGACTCTCGAATAGTTCTCTCCATTCTTTAGCAGGCCTTTTTTTGAGTTGATCCATATCGTGTTTGACTTCCAACAACTCATCACAATGACGACACCGATAAACAATATCCGTCAACTCATACTGGCTACCACAATCTGGATTAATACATTGAAACCAGGCCTTGAATTCCATTTCTATTTTTCCACTCGGATGAGGTTGGATTTTCCACTGACCACGTGAAGCTTTTCAATTTCTTGCAAGGCTTTTTGAATATTACCTTCACTTGATCGATGGCACATCATAACCAAGGACACTGCTTTGCCCTGCTCTCCTCGACCTTTTTGGATCATCGATTCTATACTTATACAATGATTGCCAAGAATACCGGATATTTTTGAGAGCACTCCGGGTTTGTCCAAAACATTGAAACGCAAAAAATATTCCGATTCAATAGTGCTTATATCTTTTAAAGGGATATGTTTGATTTCTGAGTTTTGAAATGAGGAGGCAGGCAATCTACCAATAGAATTAGATGTAATGTTACGGGCTATTTCGATCACATCACCTACCACGGCACTTCCAGTCGGCAAAGCCCCGGCACCATGTCCTGCAAGAATATTTTCATCCATCATATCATCACATACACGGATAGCATTTAAAACACAATTGACGCTCGCCATAGGATGACTAATAGGTATCATTGCTGGATGCACACGAATATCAATCTTTTCTCCATCATATTTGGATATTGCAAGCAATTTAATTCGATATCCAAATTCTCTTGCACATTCAATATCCTCGGAGGTGATATCGGTAATACCTGAAACATTGATGTCCTAAAATTTTACAGGTGTCCCGTAAGCAAGGCGTGTCAACACAGCAATTTTATGAGCAGAATCGATGCCCTCAATATCAAATGTGGGATCAGCTTCGGCAAACCCTTTTTCTTGGGCTTCTTTCAAGGCGACATCGAAATCACAATTCTCATCTGACATTTTACTGAGAATATAGTTTGCAGTACCATTAACAATTCCTTCAAGAGTATGGATACGATTCGCCACAAAGGCTTCGCGAATAGACCTGATAATTGGAATGGCACCACCAATAGATGCTTCAAATCCAATAGAAAGCCCCTTTTCTTCAACCATTGTAAAAATTTCATCACCATGTTTTGCCAGCAAGGCTTTGTTAGCCGTTACAACATGTTTTTTATTATTCAGCGCCTTAAGGATAAAGGCTCTGGCAGGATCATAACCACCGATCAATTCTATAACAATATCAATATCCGGATTTTCAAGAATATCATCCACCGAGGTGGTTAAAACACCCTCATCAACATGAATACCTCGATCTGTTTCAATATCGAGGTCCGCAATTTTGGTGAGACAAACCGTCGCACCTAATCTTTTTTGGATTACTTCCCGGTTATCTGTGAGGATCTTTGCGACCCCAGCTCCAATAGTGCCAAACCCTATTAAGCCTAAATTAATCTCTTTCATTTTTGATCCACTCTTTTAATATCAAAGCCATTTAGAGTAAAACTATAAAATTTCACGAATTCCTCTTACTGCCTGTCGAATTCGATGTTCATTTTCAACCAGCGAAAAACGAACAAAGTGATCGCCACCTTCCCCAAAACCGATTCCTGGAGCTACTGCTACCTTGGCTTTTTCCAACAACATTTTTGAAAACTCAAGCGATCCCATTTTTTTAAACGATTCAGGAATTTCTGCCCAAACCATCATCGTCGCTTTAGGAGGCGTCACCTTCCACCCCATTCTATTCAAAGCTTCACAAAGGACATTGCGGCGACCACGGTAAGTTTCTGTTATTTCTTCGACACAATCTCTTGGCCCGTTCAATGCCACCGTTGCGGCAATTTGAATAGGTTGGAACATACCATAATCCTGATAACTTTTTATCCGCGCTAGGGCATTTATAAT
>JAAZYJ010000240.1 GCA_014239715.1 Flavobacteriales bacterium | reverse complement strand
TATTTCGATCACTGATGACAAAAGGTAATGGCGATGCTTCATTAAGTATTTCCATTTCAGATATAATCACTTCGATCTCACCGGTACCCATATCCGGATTAATGGCCTTTTCATCTCTATTTTGCACTTTTCCAATAACAGAAATAACATCTTCCATAGAAAGTTTTTTCACCACATCAAAATCACCGATATAATCTTCTGAATTGAATACGATTTGTGTTTTTCCATAACGATCTCTCAGATCTACAAAAACCACCTGTCCATGGAGACGAATCGTATTAACCCATCCGTTTAGAATAATAGATTTATCAACACTATCTAAATTCAATTCACCACAAGTATGTGTTCGTTTATTCATAAATATTTACTCGGAATTTATAAACAAAAAAACTCCGCTGAAGCGGAGTTTCTTATATGAAGTTTCTTATTAAAAGAATCTTATTGACTTGAAACTTTAAGCCTGTTCACTGCTCTTAAAAGAGAATTTTCAGCTCGAATCAAATCTTTTTCATCCTTTAAAGAAATGCGATCCTTAGCTCTCGTCATAGATTTTTCTGCACGGTTGGTGTCAATTTCACTGGACTTCTCAATTGTTTCGACCAATAACTCTACTTTTTCACCTGTGATTTCAACAAAGCCACCACTTGTGGCATAGAAGTCATCCTTTCCTCTCTCACTCACTTTGATCTCGCCAATACCCAATCCAATCACTGCTTTACAGTGACCAGACATGACACCAAAAGATCCATCCATTCCAGGACAGCGTATGTAGGATACATCACTTCTCTCCAACATCTTAGTCGGTGTGACAATTTCTAAGTTAATTGTACTCATAAATTATTTAAGCTGCTTCTTTTTTTGCTTTTTCAAATGCTTCATCAATAGAGCCCACATATGCGAATGCATTTTCAGTGACATTATCTGCTTCGCCGCTCAAGATAGCTTCAAAACCAGAAATGGTATCTTCCAGTTGAACATAACGTCCTGGTGTACCAGTAAACTGTTCTGCCACAAAGAAAGGTTGTGAAAAGAATTTTTGAATTTTACGAGCACGGGAAACAGTCTGTTTATCTTCATCAGACAACTCATCCATTCCTAAAATTGCAATAATATCTTGAAGGTCTTTATATTTCTGGAGCACACCCTGTACTTCACGAGCTACGCTATAGTGATGGTCACCGATAATACGAGGATCCATGATTCTAGATGTAGATGCCAATGGATCAACCGCAGGATAAATCCCCAGTTCAGCAATTTTACGTTCAAGAACAGATGTTGCATCAAGATGAGCAAAAGCTGTTGCTGGCGCCGGGTCAGTCAAGTCATCCGCAGGAACATAAACGGCCTGAACAGATGTGATAGAACCTTTTTTCGTGGATGTAATCCGTTCCTGTAAATCACCCATTTCAGTAGATAAGGTCGGCTGATATCCAACAGCAGAAGGCATACGGCCCAACAATGCAGATACCTCAGAACCAGCCTGAGTAAACCGGAAAATATTATCAATAAAGAGTAAAACATCTTTGCCTTCATCATCTCGGAAATATTCTGCCATAGCTAATCCACTTAGAGCAACACGGAGACGAGCGCCGGGAGGTTCATTCATCTGACCAAAAACCATGGTAGTCTTATCTATAACACCAGATTCCGTCATTTCATTGTAGAGGTCATTACCTTCTCGAGTCCTTTCACCGACACCGGCAAATACGGAATATCCACCATGTTCCGTTGCAATGTTTCGAATCAATTCTTGAATCAAAACTGTTTTACCCACGCCGGCACCACCAAATAATCCGGTTTTACCGCCTTTAGTATAAGGTTCCATAAGATCGACCACTTTAATCCCTGTTACAAGCATTTCTGTGGATGTTGCTAAATCTTCATGTTTTGGTGCAAGACGGTGAATTGGATTTCTTTTTTCAGTACTTATTTCTCCTTTACCATCAATTGCATTTCCTAAAACGTCAAAAAGCCGACCCAGTGTTTCTGGCCCAACCGGTACAGAAATAGGGATACCTGTATCCATTACAGGCACACCACGTGTTAGGCCGTCAGTTGAGTCCATGGCAACAGTGCGAACCATGCTGTCACCTAAATGCTGTGCGACTTCCAAGACCAATGTGCCTTCGTCACCACGATCAACTTCTAAAGCATTCATTATTTCTGGGAGTTTTCCGTCTTTAAAAACAACGTCTACTACTGCACCCATAATTCGAGAAATTTTACCTGTCATTTTGGACATATTGGTTTTCCCTTATCCTTTTAGCGATTCAGCGCCACCTACGATCTCCAGCATTTCTGTGGTAATCGCCGCTTGGCGGGCCTTGTTGAATTCTAATTTTAAATCTTTAATCATTTCTTGCGAGTTGCTAGTGGCATTTTCCATAGCCACCATTCTAGCTGCCTGCTCACTGGCATAGGATTCCAGTAAATATTTCCACATTTGGACATTCAGGTGTCTTGGTATCAAAGATTTCACGATCTCACCCTTGGATGGCTCGTAAAGTCGATCCACCGAAACACCTTCATCAGCTTCATAATCCAACGGGAGGAGTTTCTCTGTGAGCACTATTTGAGTCGCAACATTAACAAACTCATTATACACGACGTGGATCTCATCTACATGGCCCTTCAAGAAATGATGGAGAATTCCATTAGCAATCTTGATTGCATAATTAAAATCGAGCCCTCCCCAGAAATCCACATGGGATTCAACAATCTTGTACCTACGAGCTATGAAAAAGTCTCGGGCCTTTTTTCCAGCGCAAAAGAGATCAACATTTTCTTTACCAAATTCATCGATTTCACTCTGAGCTCTCCGTAATACGGAACTATTGAATGAACCGGCCAACCCCTTATCCGAGGTAACCACAAGGAATGCTACCCGATTAACTTTACGTACTTCCAATAATGGTAGCAATTCTCGATCTACATCAGGCAGGAGGTTTTGGATGATTTCCGTCAACCTGTTGGAATATGGTCGTGCCTGTTCCATGTTTTCCTGAGCGCGGCGCATTTTGGCTGCTGCTACCATTTTCATGGCTTTAGTTACTTTTTGAATGCTTGTAACAGACTTAATACGATCTCGAATATCTTTCAGGTTGGCCATTTATTAAAGAGCGAATCCTTTGGTGAAATCTGAAATAGATTTTTCGAGACGCTCACCCATGTCATCAGAAAGAGTACCTTCCTTTGCCAGTAACTTTAGGTCATCCAGATTGTTAGCTTCTAGGTAATCAAAAAGTCCGGATTCAAACTCAACTAATTTTTCCACAGGAACCTGATCGAGATATCCTTTGGAGGCTGCAAAAATTACTGCCACCTGATTC
>JAAZYJ010000268.1 GCA_014239715.1 Flavobacteriales bacterium | reverse complement strand
CGAATCTATTCTTAAGAACAGGGGTGAAAAGCTGTTCTTACATTTTAATGGAAGCTACCACTCCAATAATTTCGAAGGCATCTACTGGTATTTGAAAAATGCGGATCCGGCATTGAACATTAAGACGATTGCGACTGGTTCTCAGGCGGATGTGAAGTCATTAGAAAAAGAAAATGGTGGAATTGCCAACTACATTATTGCTGTTCCTGGGTCAATGACATCAACCCATTGACCTTGGCATGGTTTTTACCTTAGTACTTTCCGATTGATCGTGTTGACGGAATGGCAGATTTTGTAAATTGAGCACTCTTTCTACTCAATATCTTGAGAATTATAAATTTTGACAGCAAAATGAATACTTTTATTCGAATGAAAATGAATAACATGCATATGGTGATCTTTATTGTGTTGACAATGTTGATTGGAATGACGCCGACTGTTTGCCGGGCAGCCACGCAAGATGTGGAAGACGTTCGTGTTACAGGACTTGATCATTCACAATTTGAAGCCTTACTTAAAAAACATGTTTCTGTCACAGGAGCTGTTAATTATGCGGGGTTTAAAAAAGATGTGATGCTTCTTGATGCGTATCTGAAATTGTTGTCAGCCAATGTGCCTGCTTCAAATGCAGCAAGGAATGCGAAGTTGGCCTACTGGATGAATGCTTACAATGCATTTACAATAAAGCTGATACTCAATAAGTATCCGGTGGCGTCGATCAAAGATATTTCTGATAAACCCTGGGACATAAAATTTATTCAGCTTGGAGGGAAAACGTACGATCTTAATGCAATTGAGCATGAAATACTAAGGAAAATGGGCGACCCTAGAATCCATGTTGGAATCAATTGTGCATCTGTTTCTTGCCCGCGATTGCTTAACAGGGCGTTTACGCCGGAAAATGTCAATGCCGAATTGGATAAACTAACAAAGGGGTTCATAAAAGACAGATCAAGGAATCAAATAACTCCGAATGAGATCAAGCTTTCCAAGATCTTCAGCTGGTTCAAAGAAGATTTCACTAAAAAAGGAAGTCTGGTCGATTGGATCAACAAATACTCAGAGGTTAAGGTTAAGGCAACGGCCAAAATTAGTTATTTAAAGTATGATTGGAATTTGAACAAGTAAGATGGGAGAAACGAAGTCTTTAAAGAAACGAGGGAGTACTTTATCTAACTCAAAAGAGCAGCTTGAAATTCTAGAAAGTTCCGTTGAAGTAACGGATGCTTTTTCAAAAAAGCTAAACGAAATTGGCAAAATGCCCTTGAGGTCCGGAGCCCTTGAGATTCTTCAGATAAACTTAGGATACATGTGCAATCAGGTTTGCGAGCACTGTCATGTAGATGCAGGACCTGACAGGAAAGAGATCATGACAAAAGAGATCATGAACTACTGCCTGAAAGCAATTGATACTTCAGAGATCCATACTGTTGACCTCACTGGCGGTGCACCTGAAATGAATCCTCACTTCAAGTGGTTCGTTGAGGAGCTGTCTGAACGGGGTGTGAAGGTGATCGTAAGGAGCAACCTAACGATTTTAGTATCCAACAAGCGGTATCGTGAGTATCCGGAATTTTTCAAAAAGAACAAAATTGTTGTTGTAGCCTCATTGCCTTGCTACACAGAAGAAAATGTGGATAAGCAAAGGGGTATTGGAGTTTTTTCCAGTTCGATTGAGGCGCTAAAAAAATTGAATGAGCTGGGCTATGGACAGGAAGGTAGTGATCTGGAATTGAATTTGGTCTTTAACCCCGGAGGGTTTTCGCTTCCTCCTGATCAGAAAGCCCTGGAAGCGGATTATAAGGCTAAGCTTAAGCACGATTTTGGCATCGAATTTCACAATTTGTTTACGATTACAAATTTACCGATAAGTCGTTTTTTGGATTATTTACTTGTTGCCGGAAAGTATGAAGAATACATGAGTAAGCTGGTCAACGCTTTCAATCCGGTAACAGTGGAGGAGGTCATGTGTAGAAATACGCTGTCTGTTGGGTGGAAGGGAGAGCTTTTTGATTGTGATTTCAATCAAATGCTTGAATTGAGCCTTGAGCAGAAAAGTCCACAGTCTATACGGGATTTTAATCTTGAGCTGCTTGAAAAACGGGCCATAGTAACAAATCAACATTGTTTTGGATGTACGGCTGGTTCCGGATCCGGATGCCAAGGAGCTCTTTTAGAATGAAACGTTTATTTTTTTTTTATTGTATGGTTCTTCCCAGCGCACTTCTGAGCCAGAATGAGTTCAACCGAATGGTTGACAAATTGATTTCGG
>JAAZYJ010000312.1 GCA_014239715.1 Flavobacteriales bacterium | reverse complement strand
TGCCGGCCACCAGGTACTTCTTATTTCCTGCAAATGCATAAAGAGCTGCCATCCGCAATCTGGCTCGGGAATTTGCCATGGTTAGCTCATCGACAATTTCATTTGGCAGGCTCTTTTCAAATAGGTCAAAAGTGCTTGATAGCTCAACAGTATAATTCGAACAGTTCGAATAGTTTGTCGTAAGCCACGAAATATGATTTGTTGCTCGATCCAGCTGACCACTGTTCTGATGGATCGGCATGCTGACCAAAATGGTGGGCAGTCCGGTTTCAGCACAAAGAGTTGAGGTTAAGGCAGAGTCGATCCCTCCAGAGACACCAACCACAAATCCACCCATGCCACTGTCGGCTGCATAGGCCTTCAACCAGTCAATTATATATTCTGTTATGCGTTTAGGTTTCATTCAAAAAAAATCCCTCGACAAATACGACGAGGGATAAAAATATCAATAATGTGGTTGTTTTCCTATTAGAAAAGAACACCTACTTTCAATGAGATGGCAAAAGGCTTGAATTGCTGGGGTGTATACATAAGTATATCATCGCCTACCGATGCGTTAAGATCTATTAAATGCTTCGACGTGTTTTTCACCGCATTTAAAAATCCATAGTGAAAATTGGCAGAGAAAAAAATTGACGTGCTTCCAGAAATGTTGTATTCTGCTCCTCCGCCAACATTCAGGCCGGCCAGCAGTGGTTGCATTTCGCTGTCTATATTCAGGTCGTTCAGGTCAGGTGAATTTGATGAGGATAGGTTTAGTCCTTCATCAACTGCTCGTCCTTTGGTTTTAATGGATAGGTCAAATCCGAATTGTCCGAAATAGGTCATCATCCCGATTTCTTTGGTTTTCATTTTCAGTGTAAGCGGAATGGTAACGTAATTGGCGTTGTACTTTCTTTTGGTCAAACTGATGAAATCAGCTGATGTATCTACATCGCTAAATTTTCCCGAAGGCTCAATTATTTCATTATCCAGAAGATAGTAACCTATAGAATCTGATGGGTTTTCAAGATATTTCACAGCGCCGCCGCCGGTATTAAGGCCTAAACCGGTTGAAAACCAAATGTTCTCACCGAGTTTGAAGTCCGTAACCAGGCCGAAACCAAATTTCAATGGGTTTCCATCACTTTCAAATTTTTTCTTTTCCGATGGGGAATACCAGTTGACAGACGGCTCCACGGCCAATCCGAATTTAAAACTTTTGTCGTCCTGAGAATATGAATTGTTTCCAATTCCTAATAGAGACAGGCAGAATAGTGCAATAAGAGTCTTTTTCATATTTTTGTGTTTAATTGCTGTACAAACATAAGCAAATTGTTATCAAAAAATGGGCCGAAAATAACTTGTTTTGAGAGAAAGGGTAAAGAGGGAAAAGATGAAGAGATATTTTTTTGTAGTTCTGACCATGCTATTTTTTGCGTGCACTTCTGATAGATTGGATGTGCATGTTGACACTAGCCAAACGGATATTCCTTTGCTGCGGATGGAGCAGGACCTGCCCCATGAACTAGTCTCCATTGAGCAAACGAAGGCAATCAACTCTGAGCTGATTAAGAAATATGGTTTGCTATATGAGCTATTTGTGGGTAGGATGATACAAGAAGGGTCCGTGAACGACCCAATGATCGGCGACTATTTGTTCAAAAGATTCAACACTGATGCCTTGATGAAAGAAGTGCTGCCCGAGCTTAATTCCGCTTTTGGTGATTTCAGCAGTTACGAAAAAGAGATTGAAGAAGCTCTTTCTTATTGTCGATACTATTTTCCGGACAGTGCAATGCCGGATAAGATAATTACCTTCTTTTCGTATTTCAATGCGCACGCTATGGTGGTAGACAATAGTTTATGCGTCGGTGTTGAAATGTATCTGGGCAGTGACCATGAGAGTGTCCGAAAGTTACCTGGAATGGATTTCCCTCAGTTCTTTAAGAACAAGATGGATGAAAAATATTTGACAGCTAACACGGTCAAAGCATGGCTATTGGAAAACTATTACGCATGCAGCGGAGAAGATTTTTTGGACAAGATAATAGCAGCAGGTAAGATCATGTATTTGATGGACGCGGTACTGCCGGATAAGGATCCCGGAATAAAAATGGCGTATTCCAGCAAAGAAATCGAGTGGGCGCAGTCAAATGAGAACAAGGTGTGGCAGTATATGATCGAGCAGGATGTGTTGTACAGTAAAGATGAAATGCTTGAGACCAATTGGATTACCGACGGGCCGTTCACAAAAGGCCTTTCAGACGAATCTCCTGCAAGGATGGGAATTTGGATGGGATGGCAGATCGTTAAAGATTATATGGATGCTAATCGCGATGTGACATTGACCCAAATGGTGAACGAACCAAACTCAAAAAGGATATTGAAATACTATGACCCTAAAGGATGAAATGATGATAAAATTATCTGAAGTAAATGTGAAGGTGGTACTGGATGAAAATCACGTGCCTCAAGATATCGAATGGACCGCGACCGACGCCGGAGAAGATGAAGCAAGAAAATCTAAGGCCATGATGATGGCAATGTGGGATAAGGCTGAGGATACTACAATGAGAATGGATCTCTGGACAGCTGAAATGACCATTGACGAGATGAAGAGATTTTATCATCAGTGCTTTTCGTCCATGGCAGATAGTTTCGAGCGTGCCACAGGAGAAGACGGAATGGGCGAGGCCATGAGAGATTTTGCAGATTTTTTTG
>JAAZYJ010000281.1 GCA_014239715.1 Flavobacteriales bacterium | reverse complement strand
GAACCCATTACTTCGTCGTACAGGTCCCATGTTTTTACTCCTAAAGCCTCTTTAGCATAAAAATGCTTCCACGGTTGCGGAGTTTTAAAGCTTGTAAGGTCTAGCAACCCTTCGTCTACGATAGCCAAAGTATACGTCATTGGTTTCCCATCCGCTTCCTGGATCGAGATCGAGGCAGTAGATTCCGGTCTTAAAACATCGGGCATCTTGATCTTTGGTTTCAAATGAGAGTCTGGATTCTCGACATTAATTGGCACAACACCATACATCCTAATGGGTAGATCATTCTCAGTTGCTTTATGATCCTGCAACAGGGTAACGTGAACAAACACATTAGGCGCCATTTCCTTGGTTGTTTTAAACTCAAATTTGGTTTCCCCTTTTTTAGTCTCTACCCAGTATTTATCAATAACCTTAGTTCCTGATTCCACACAAACCAGTGCCTTTCCATTCGTTGGGGAAGGAAATGAGACCTTGACATCTTCACCAGTAGTGTACGTCTCCTTATCCGTAGAAAAGCTGAGCATTGTAGCATTTTCATTCGCTGTTCGGTTAGCCCTCGCCCAATACGGCCAGTCAATGTAGAATATTTTACCTGTTACGTGACCAGACACCGGATCTTCGACCCGTACCAGATAACGACCCCAGGAAGGACGATTCACTTTAAATTTGAAAGCTGCCTTTCCCGACGAGGTAGATATTGTCTTGCTAAAAACCGGCACCGTTCCTTCGCTTGATATGTACGAAAGCAAGTCATTATCATACCGGTCCCACCACCATCTCCAATTTATCTTATACACCTTAACGTCCAGGTCCTTTCTTGAAATTGCCTTGCCTGATTCGTCTACCGTTGCAATTTCAATTTCATGGTCCTTATCAGTAACCAAAGTTCCTCTGTATAGAGATCCCTTTGGCGTTTTAACACCAACATAAGATTCATAGGGTGAATATTTTATCGATTTCCAATCCACTGAAAAACCACCTCCTTCTTCGAATATTTTGGTTGCAAAATTGGCCGTCAGCATACCAGGAGCACTGCTCCCGACATTGATCTGCGGATTGAAAACGATCTCTCCATTTTCATCAACTCTTTCCTCCAAAATAGTCTCCTGATCAACCGAATAACTTTTTAATGGATCATCAAAAACATACCCATCGAATTTAGGGAAGCTCGTACGTTTGGTTTCCACGGTTAGGTCAACCTTCGCTTTTAAATTCTTGGCAATTGCACCATGCAACCATTTGGTTGATAGTTTTATCTCGTTATCTCCAGATTGACTTAACATATCTGCATTGAAGTCCATATATATTTTAAGTCTATTTGGTTTGACCGTTTCAACTTTAAGGTATTTGTTGTAGGACCTGTTGCCAACCTTTACTTCTGCTCGATACGTTCCGGTAATGTCATCCTGTACCGTGGCTGTTCTGAAATCGTAATGGCCCTCAACACCAACCACCGACGTTTGCTTATCTACCAATTGTCCTTGTGGATTGTATAGTTTAAACTTAACGGGGTGATTCGCCGGTAAAACCCGATTTGCATCTTCCAACATAAACGACAGGTAGATAGAGTCTCCCGGTCTCCACACACCGCGTTCGGCGTAAATGAATCCCTTCACTCCCTTTTTCACCTGGCTTCCACTTACATCAAATTTTGAAAGCGATAAAGATTCCCCATCACGTAATTTCAAATATCCTCTCTGGGTACCTTTCTTAGCGATAAGCACAAATGGTTTCTTTGGCAGAGACACTGTGCACATACCATTCACATCAGTAAGTGAGCTTCCTATAAGCTGTTGCTGAAAATCATAGAATTCGATAAGTGCGCCAGAAATATGATCTGTGTTTCTTAGGTCAGATAGAAACACGTGCATTTTCTTATCTGCACCCGCTTTAGCAATTATCCCCAAATTCGATGTCAGGATGTTGGTTTTTACATTTTTATTGCGGTAATAAGATGAATTACATGGATTCTTACGCTCTCTGTAATCATAATCATAATCGTCGTAATAATCATCATAGTAGTAGTCATCATAGTAATAACCGCTCACCCAGTCTGATTCGCTCCAATCATCCTCTTCCACTTCAACTTCGACATCCTGCATGCCGTCTTCTTCACTTATCCCGCATTCATACACAGAGTATTCCTGTTTAAATCTCAGCTCAATTTGATGAATGGTGCCCGGGTCTTCACCAATTATATCAGTGAGATCAAGAAAGAACCTGTTCCATTCATGAAGGTTTTTGACAGCATCTTGCGAAAGGTCAACCTTTTTCTTCATAATATTGCTGGCAACCCTCTTCATCTGGTACGATCCCTTATAGCTGTTTACCTGTAGAAATTGCACCATATTATCCTCAAACACCTTGGTTACATAGACATCAACAGCTTTCAGATTAACCGCTTCAAATGGGAACACATATCCTTCACCAGAATTAGGAATAATTGCCCCGTCACCCACCAACCTGATTTTGGGCTTTATACCCTCAAAAACCAGCTCGATATCATCACCTTCCTTCATTTTATATCCGTTGATGTTCTTTATACCGGGATTAACATGAACCACTCTCTTTCCGGAAACCACATGGGGTAAAAAGACTTTTATATCATGACCTTCCACTTCATAATTCAGGTTAGACAAATTGTCAATTGTGATCAACCCGTCAAGCTCTTGCGTTTTCTTTAAAGGATCTGAAAAGTGTATCATGACATATTGTTCCGGACTATGAACTACCGACATCTTCATGATCTTGAAATCTCCAAGCGCAACTACCGGCACGATCTCTTCTGCTGATCTGTCAGCTCCTATTGCTTCACCGGCATACAACAATTTCACTTCACTCGCCTCTTCTTTCCGAGATACGTGCTCAACAATGAACCTATGGACGTTTCCATAATCATGATTCCAGGTTATCGCTAGCTCCTTACCATCCTGAAAAGCGGACAAGGTCTTTTTAACATTCGCTGTATCTGTAATATCAGCTGTTATTATTCGTCCTGCCAGTTGCTGATCCTTGAGGTTATCGGAATTGTACGTAGACAGGCCATCAATATAAAGATTCAGATCCTGTGCAATGGTTTTAAATTGAAAGCTGAATTCTTCAAGGTTAGCAGGCACATTCTTGATCTTTCTCAGATCGAAATATGCCGTATACTCTATCCCACTTTGCAACAATTTGGAAGGAGTAAATTCAATCATTCTTGTAGATAAAAATTTCGCTTCACCTTCAACCTCAGGCACAAATCTTAGTACATCAACGATGGGTTCGTCACTATCCGAAATAGATTCAGCTACATCGTCGGTTAACATTATTTTAATGGTAGACTCTCTACTAACGATACCAGAGGTAAATGACGAAATGTATTGAGCGAATTCCGGGTTGATGGTAACCCTTTTTTGTACTTCCTGACTACACCCGACTACTATCAGGGCGAAAAACAAGGACATTACTTTAATTGAGATTTTCATATGCTATAAATTTTCTTCTAAAATATGTGAGGTAGTTGAACTGTACATTTCATTACTATTATTCGCGATCGATATTTTATTTTTCGCAGGACCTGACCTCAAGACAATTTAAATATACCGTTTTATTGTCGGGATGCAATCAAATAATAATTTGTATAAACCAATGATAATTCAGACATTGACGTTCGAAATTTCGACATGTACCTTGTACAAGTTGATTGACCATCAAGTAAACCACACTCATGAAACGACTTTTATCCACATGCCTAATGGTGGCGTTGTGCCTTGCGGCCTATACACAGCGACAAATCAAACCTGCTAAACACGGTAAAACACCGACAGAGCTTATCCAAGTTTCAAGCCCGAAACCAATCTCTAAAACGGATAGATTTGTTATTAACCTGAAAACTAATAGTGCTCTGACCAACAGGCAAAATCACAAGATCGACAGCAATGCTGATCACAGCAACACTATAAATCCAAATATACCCTTAAGTGACAATGGTAAATTGCTTTCTCCTGACGGACATGAAGTGGATTTCCGGCATCCGACAAATAAGGAGGTGGCTGCATATTGCTGGACACCAACACCTTTTGTGAACGGTGAAGCAAAAGATGCTGT